>PNLC01000183.1 GCA_013822885.1 Bradyrhizobium sp. | reverse complement strand
CGCACGTTCCAGAACATCCGGCTGTTTCCCGGCATGACGGCGCTGGAGAACCTGATGGTGGCGCAGCACAACGCGCTGATGCGCGCCTCCGGGCTGACGTTTCTCGGTCTGATCGGCGCGCCGTCCTGGCGCAGCGCAGAGAAGGCCGCGATCGATCTGGCGCGGACATGGCTCGATCGCATCGAGCTTCTGGACCGTGCCGACGATGCCGCGGGCAACCTGCCCTATGGCGACCAGCGGCGCCTGGAAATCGCGCGCGCGATGTGCACCGAGCCTGCGCTGCTCTGTCTCGATGAACCGGCCGCGGGGCTGAACGCGCGGGAAAGCGCCGCGCTGAGCGAGCTCCTGCTTTCGATCCGCGCCGATCAGGGCACCTCGATTCTCCTTATCGAGCACGACATGTCGGTGGTAATGGAAATCTCCGACCACGTCGTCGTGATGGATTACGGCGTCAAGATCGCCGAAGGCTCGCCGCAGCACGTGCGCGACGATCCCAAGGTCATCGCCGCCTATCTCGGCGCCGACGAAGACGAAGCCATCGCGGTGATGGAGAGCGGAACGTGACCGCGTCGGCGAAAGCCCCCCTGCTCGCAATCCGCGGCCTGCGCGCGGCCTACGGCAAGATCGAGGCGCTGAAGGGCATCGATATCGACATCAACGCCGGTGAAATCGTGGCGCTGATCGGCGCCAACGGTGCCGGCAAGTCAACGCTGATGATGACGATCTTTGGCCGGCCTCGCGCCCGCTCCGGTCACATCGAATTCGATGGCCAGGATATCACCGGCGTGCCGACGCACGAGATCGCCAGACTTCGTATCGCCCAATCCCCCGAGGGTCGCCGGATTTTTCCGCGCATGAGCGTGGCAGAAAACCTGCAGATGGGTGCTGACGCGACCGACTGCAGCGAGGCCGAACGCGAAAGCGGCCTGGAGCGTGTCTTCACGTTGTTCCCGCGGCTGAAGGAACGCCTGACCCAGCGCGGCGGCACGCTCTCCGGCGGCGAGCAGCAGATGCTGGCGATCGGCCGCGCCCTGATGAGCCGCCCGCGTCTGTTGATGCTGGACGAGCCGTCGCTAGGCCTTGCGCCGCTGATCGCGCGGCAGATTTTCGACGCGATAAGGACCCTGAACAGGCAGGACGGCCTGACCGTCCTCATCGTCGAGCAGAACGCCAATCACGCCTTGAAGCTCGCCCACCGCGGCTATGTCATGGTCAACGGGCTGATCACGCTGTCCGGGACCGGCAATGAGTTGCTGCAGCGCCCGGAAATCCGGGCTGCCTATCTCGAAGGCGGCCGGCGGGGGTAACCTGCCGCGAACCATGGCACGTGTCTTTGCCGCACACTGCGGCAAGATGCTGCGATCAGACCGTGGAATTGCCGGAAAATTGCCGATGACTTCGCGGTAAATTCAGCCGACAATGGCCATGATTTTCGTACCCGGCCTGCCGGGTGTTTCCCGAAATCGACCTACCCCACGAGGATACCTCATGAAATCACTGAAACTCATCGGCTTGGCATTAGGCGCCTCGCTGGCGCTTTCGACCACAGCACTGGCGCAGGACATCTCCATCGCCGTGGCCGGCCCGATGACGGGTGGCGAATCCGCCTTCGGCCGGCAGATGAAGAACGGCGCCGAACAGGCCGTGGCCGACATCAACGCCGCCGGCGGCGTGCTCGGCAAGAAACTGGCGCTGCAGGTCGGCGACGACGCCTGCGACCCCAAGCAGGCGCGCTCGGTGGCAGAAAAATTTGCCAGTGCGAAGATCCCGTTCGTCGCCGGACATTTCTGTTCGTCGTCCTCGATCCCGGCATCGGAAGCCTATGCCGACGGCAACGTCCTGCAGATCACGCCGGCCTCGACCAACCCGCTGTTCACCGAGCGCAAGCTGTGGAACGTGGCGCGCGTCTGCGGCCGTGACGATCAGCAGGGCCTCGTTGCGGCCGGCTACATCGCCAAGAACTTCAAGGGCAAGAACGTCGCCATCCTCAACGACAAGACGACCTATGGCAAAGGCCTCGCCGACGAAACCAAGAAGGCGCTGAACAAGGCCGGCATGACCGAAAAGATGTTCGAGTCCTACAACAAGGGCGACAAGGACTTCAACTCGATCGTGTCGCGGCTGAAGCGCGACAATATCGATCTGGTCTTTGTCGGCGGCTACCATCAGGAAGCCGGCCTGATCCTGCGCCAGATGCGCGACCAGGGCCTCAAGACCGTGCTGATGGCGGGCGACGCCATGAACGACAAGGAGTTCGCCTCGATCACGGGTCCTGCCGCCGAAGGCACGCTGTTCACCTTCGGCCCCGATCCGCGCAACAAGCCGACCGCCAAGGCGATCGTCGAGAAGTTCAAGGCCAAGAACATCGATCCAGAAGGCTACACCCTCTACACCTACGCCGCGATGCAGGTCTGGACGCAGGCGGTGGCGAAGGCGAAGTCGACCGATCCGAAGAAGGTCATGGAGACCATCAAGGCCGGCGAATGGGACACCGTGCTCGGCAAGCTGGGCTTCGACGCCAAGGGCGACATCAAGGCGATCGACTATGTCGTCTACAAGTGGGACGCCAAGGGCAACTACACCGAGATCAATCCGAAGGGCTCCTGACGCCCTCCGAATCGAAGCTGCCAACGCCCCGGCTCGCCGGGGCGTTTTTTTGGGTTCCAGATAATTCCTTGAGTTCGGGAACAATTGGGTTCCCAGCGAATTGAGAAGCTTGGGCTGAGTTCCATGTCATTGATTTCACGACCTTTACTGCTGTTCCAGCTTGATCTGCAGTTGGGCAGCCGGTTCTATTCCGTGAAGTCGCATCTCGGCCACGAGATTCGCGCGCACCGAGGAACCGCATGAGTGATCTTTCCCCCGGACCATCACAGGTTCGCCGCGCCGCCAAACGCAAGCCAGTCCCGAACGGAAAAACCGACCCGATGCAGGATCTGCTGCACGCCCTGCAGGCGATGCGTGCGGGCGACTTCTCGGTGCGGATGACCGGCGACCACCTCGGCATCGAGGGCAAGATCGCCGACACGTTCAACGAAATCGTCGCCGCCAACCAGCGAATGGCGCAGCAGCTCGAGCGCGTCGGCCAGGTCGTCGGCCGCGAAGGCAAGACCCGGCAGCGCGTCAAGTTCGACCTCGCGAGCGGATCGTGGGCGGACATGGAGGGATCGGTCAACACGCTGATCGACGACCTGCTGTGGCCGACCCGCGAAGTCACGCGCGCGGTCGCGGCCGTGGCGCAGGGCGATCTGCTGCAGACCGTGCAGCTCGACGTCGACGGCCGTCCGCTGGGCGGCGAGTTCCTGCAGTCGGCCAACATCGTCAACACGATGATCAAGCAGCTCAGCGTGTTCACGTCGGAAGTGACGCGCGTGGCGCGCGAGGTCGGCACCGAGGGCAAGCTCGGCGGCCAGGCCCAGGTGCCCGAAGTGACGGGCGTCTGGAAGGACCTCACCGAGAGCGTCAACTCGATGGCCAACAACCTCACCGGCCAGGTCCGCAACATCGCCGAAGTCACCATCGCGGTCGCCAATGGCGACTTGTCGAAGAAGATCACGGTCGACGTCCGCGGCGAGATCCTGCAGCTCAAGGAAGCCATCAACACGATGGTGGACCAGCTTCGGTCCTTTGCCTCGGAAGTGACGCGCGTCGCCCGCGAAGTCGGCACCGACGGCAAACTCGGCGGTCAGGCGATCGTGCCCGGCGTCGCCGGCACCTGGAAGGACCTGACCGACTCCGTGAACGCGATGTGCGGCAACCTCACCGCCCAGGTCCGCAACATCGCCAACGTCACCACCGCGGTCGCGCGCGGCGACCTGTCGCGCAAGATCACCGTCGACGTCCGCGGCGAAATCCTCGAGCTGAAGGACACCATCAACACGATGGTCGACCAGCTCAACTCGTTCGCGTCAGAAGTGACGCGCGTCGCCCGCGAGGTCGGCACCGAGGGCAAGCTCGGCGGCCAGGCCCAGGTCCCTGGTGTTGCCGGCACGTGGAAGGACCTCACCGACAACGTCAACTTCATGGCTTCGAACCTGACGGCGCAGGTGCGCAACATCGCCGACGTCGCCACCGCCATCGCCGGAGGCGACCTCTCCAAAAAGATCACGGTGAACGTGTCGGGCGAAATCCTTCAGCTGAAGGAAACGCTGAACACGATGGTCGACCAGCTCAACGCCTTCGCGGGCGAAGTGACGCGCGTGGCGCGGGAAGTCGGCACCGAGGGACGGCTGGGCGGTCAGGCCAACGTGCTCGGCGTCGCCGGCACCTGGAAGGACCTCACCGAGAGCGTCAACTCGATGGCGAGCAACCTCACCGCCCAGGTCCGCAACATCGCCGAGGTGACGACCGCGGTGGCCAATGGCGACCTTTCCAAGAAGATCACCGTGGACGTCCGCGGCGAAATCCTCGAATTGAAAGACACCGTCAACACGATGGTGGACCAGCTCAATGCCTTCGCCGGCGAAGTCACGCGTGTGGCGCGCGAGGTCGGCACCGAGGGCAAGCTGGGCGGCCAGGCGCTGGTGCGCGGCGTCGCCGGCACCTGGAAGGATCTCACCGACAGCGTCAACTCGATGGCCTCGAACCTGACCGGTCAGGTTCGCAACATCGCCGAGGTCGCGACCGCGGTGGCGAAGGGCGACCTGTCCAAGAAAATCACGGTGAACGTGTCGGGCGAAATCCTTCAGTTGAAGGAAACGCTCAACACGATGGTGGACCAGCTCAACGCCTTCGCCGGCGAAGTCACGCGCGTGGCGCGCGAGGTCGGCACCGATGGCAAGCTCGGCGGCCAGGCTCAGGTGACCGGCGTCGCCGGCACCTGGAAGGATTTGACGGATTCCGTGAACTCGATGGCGGGCAACCTCACGGCGCAGGTCCGCAACATCGCGGAAGTCGCAACCGCCATCGCCGGCGGCGACCTGTCGCGCAAGATCACGGTCGACGTGCGCGGCGAGATCCTGCAGCTCAAGGAAACGCTGAACACGATGGTCGACCAGCTCAATCGCTTCGCCGGCGAAGTGACGCGCGTGGCGCGCGAGGTCGGCACCGAAGGCCGATTGGGTGGTCAGGCCAACGTGCCCGGCGTCGCCGGCACCTGGAAGGACCTCACCGACAACGTCAACTCGATGGCCGGCAATCTGACCGGCCAGGTCCGCAACATCGCCGAAGTGACCACCGCTGTGGCGAAGGGCGACCTCTCCAAGAAGATCACCGTCGACGTCAAGGGCGAAATCCTCGAACTGAAGAACACCGTCAACACCATGGTGGACCAGCTCAACGCCTTCGCATCCGAAGTGACGCGCGTGGCGCGCGAAGTCGGTACCGAAGGCAAGCTAGGCGGCCAGGCCGAAGTGCCTGAAGTCGCCGGCACCTGGAAGGACCTCACCGACAACGTCAACTTCATGGCCTCCAATCTGACCGCGCAGGTCCGCAACATCGCCGAAGTCGCCACCGCGATCGCCGGCGGCGATCTCTCCAAGAAGATCACGGTCGACGTGCGCGGCGAGATCCTGCTGCTGAAAGACACCCTTAACACGATGGTGGAGCAGCTTCGCTCCTTTGCCGCCGAAGTGACGCGCGTGGCGCGCGAGGTCGGCACCGAGGGCCGGCTGGGCGGCCAGGCCGTCGTGCCCGGCGTCGGCGGCACGTTCAAGGATCTGACCGACAACGTCAACCTGCTGGCGGCCAACCTCACCACGCAGGTCCGCAACATCGCGGAAGTGACAACGGCGGTGGCGCGCGGCGACCTGTCGCGCAAGATCACGGTCGACGTGAAGGGCGAAATCCTCGAACTGAAGAACACCATCAACACCATGGTGGACCAGCTCAACGCCTTTGCCGGCGAAGTGACGCGCGTGGCGCGCGAGGTCGGCACCGAGGGCAAGCTGGGCGGCCAGGCACAGGTCCCGGGCGTCGCCGGCACCTGGAAGGACCTGACCGACACCGTGAACTTCATGGCCGCCAATCTGACCGAACAGGTACGCGGCATCGTCAAGGTGGTGACGGCGGTCGCCGATGGCGATCTGAAGCAGAACCTGACGGTGAAATCCAAGGGCGAAGTCGCCGCCCTTGCCGACACCATCAACAACATGACCGAGACGCTGGCGACCTTCGCCGACCAGGTCACCAGCGTGGCCCGCGAAGTCGGCGTCGAGGGACGGCTCGGTGGTCAGGCCAACGTGCCAGGTGCGGCCGGCACCTGGAAGGACCTCACCGGTAACGTCAACCTGCTCGCGGCCAACTTGACTTCCCAAGTGCGTGCGATCGCCGAGGTGGCGACCGCCGTGACCAAGGGCGACCTGACCCGCTCTATTCAGGTGGACGCCCGCGGCGAAGTGGCCGAACTCAAGGACAACATCAACACGATGATCGGCAATCTCCGTCTGACCACGGAGGTCAACACCGAACAGGACTGGCTGAAGACCAACCTCGCCAAATTCACCAACATGCTGCAGGGACAGCGCGACCTCACCACCGTCGGCCGCCTGCTGCTGACCGAACTGGCGCCGCTGATCAACGCGCATATGGGCGTGATCTACCAGGTGACCAATCCGGATACACCCCAGCTGCGCCTGCTCTCGGCCTATGCGGGCGATGGTGCCAATCCCCACCCGCACGTCGTGCAATTCGGCGAGGGCCTGATCGGTCAGTGCGCGATGGACAGGCGTCACCGGCTGGTGTCGGACATCCCGGACGACACCGCGCCGATCAACTCGGCGCTGTTGCGCGTCATTCCCAAAAACCTCGTCGTGCTGCCGATTCTGTTCGAGAACCAGGTCAAGGCGGTGATCGAGCTCTCGTCGGTCAGTTCGTTCACGACCTCGCAGATGACCTTCCTCGAACAGCTTACCGACAGCATCGGCATCGTGCTCAACAGTATCGAAGCCACGATGCAGACCGAAGGCCTGTTGACGCAGTCCCAGCAGCTCGCCGGCGAGCTGCAGACCCAGCAGAAGGAGTTGCAGCAGACCAACGAACAGCTCGAACAGAAGGCCCAGCAGCTTGCCGAACGCAACGTCGAGGTGGAGCGTAAGAACCAGGAGATCGAACAGGCGCGGCGCGCGCTTGAGGAAAAGGCGACCGAGCTTTCGCTGACGTCGAAATACAAGTCGGAATTCCTCGCCAACATGTCGCACGAGCTGCGCACGCCGCTCAACAGCATCCTGATCCTCGGCCAGCAGCTCACCGAGAATCCGGACGGCAATCTGTCCGCCAAGCAGGTCGAATTCGCCCGTACCATCCACGGCGCAGGCACCGACTTGCTCAACTTGATCAGCGACATTCTCGACCTGTCGAAGATCGAATCCGGCACGGTCACCGTCGATGCCGAGGAGATCCTGACGTCCAGCCTGCTCGAGACGGTCGGACGTCCGTTCCGCCACGAGGCCGAGAACCGCCAGCTTTCGTTCAGCGTCGAGGTCGACGACAATCTGGCCCGCAGCATGGTGACCGACTCCAAGCGCCTGCAGCAGGTTCTGAAAAACCTGCTGTCGAACGCGTTCAAGTTCACCGCCGAGGGCGGCGTGAAGCTGACGGTTTCGGCCGCGGTCGGCGGCTGGAGCACCGAGCATCCGATCCTCAACCAGGCGCCGGCCGTCGTCGCCTTCGAGGTCACCGACACCGGCATCGGAATTCCGCTGGAGAAACAAAAGCTGATCTTCGAGGCGTTCCAGCAGGCGGACGCCGGCACCAGCCGGAAATACGGCGGCACCGGCCTCGGTCTTGCCATCAGCCGCGAACTGGCGAGCCTGCTCGGCGGCGAAATCCATCTGCGCAGCGCGCCCGGCAAGGGCAGCAGCTTCGTGCTTTACCTGCCGCTGAAATATTCGGGCCCGACGATCGCACCTCGCGCCCCCTCCCCGTCGCCCTTCTCGTCTGCGCCGGCGCTGCAGGCCGCAGCGACGCAGGAGCGTGTCATCGAGCAGTTGCCGGATGATCGCCTCAGCTTGGATCCGGGAGATACCATTCTCCTCATCGTCGAGGACGATCCGCACTACGCGCGGGTAC
>PNLC01000182.1 GCA_013822885.1 Bradyrhizobium sp. | reverse complement strand
TGATCGCGCTGGCGATCTTCGGGCTCTATTCGGTGCTGTCGCTGAAGCGGCCCGGCATCCACGCATTGTCCTTTGTCGCCTTCACCTTCGGCGCCGGCGCCGCCTGCCTGATTCCGCTGTTCATCTGGGAATTGTTCACGCGGCCGCTGATGCGGATCGACACCGCGAACCTGCTCTCGCTGTTTTACGTCGCGCTGTTTCCCTCGACGATCGCCTATCTCTGCTTCAATCGCGGCGTGCAGCTGATCGGCGCCAACCGCGCCGCGCCGTTTTTCCACGTCGTGCCGGTCTTCGGCACCGTGATGTCGATCATCTTTCTCGGCGAGCACCCGCAAGTGTTCCACTTCATCGGCTTCGCGCTGGTGCTCACCGGGGTGTTCGTGGCGTCGCGAAAGCCTCAAACTACCCAGGGCGTGAATTCCTAAAAGCCAGACGTCTGGCGGCGATCGACGCAGTACGGCTGCACCATCGACGAAGCCGCTGCGGACGCCGCGGCGGTAGAAGCTCAGGGCCGCTCGCCCCGGGCGAGGCGGCCCTCGATGGCGTCGATGACAGCCCCAAGGTCGGCTGCGCTGTCGATCACGAAATGGGCGCCGGCGCGTTGGAGCTGCCGCGTCGCCGCTGCGCGCCTGGCCGTGCGCTCGGCAGGACTCAGCGCTGCCAGTTCGTCTTGCGACAGGCCGGTCGCATTGCCCGACAGTGTCACGCCGACGCTCCAACTGCCAGCTGCGATACCTTCGGCGATGCCAACCTCGGTGTCGTCGACCTTCACGACAGTGGATGCGGGCCACACGTCGAGATCGAGAAAGCACTTGTACATCATGAGCGGGCCGGGCCGCCCGGATTTGAGGTCGCCGGCGCAGACGAGATTGTCGAGCACGAGGCCCTGGCTAGCTGCGACCGGCAACAGCCGTTCCATGATGTCGCGCGTGTAGCCGGTGGTCGAACCCAGCTTCAGCCCTCGCGCCCGCAGCGAAGCCATCATCTCGAGCACGCCCGGAATGATGTCGGCAAAGTCGGTGACCACGGCGGCATTGAGCGGAACGAACACCTCGAACACCCGGTCGACATCCCTGTCGGTCGGCTCCGCACCGTGCGTGGCGCGCCAGCGCCCGGCGATATCGGGATGGGTGAGCAGAGCCTTGATATGGTCCCACTTCGGCAGGCCCATGGGCCGGCGGGCTTCCGTCACGGTGATCGGCACCTTGAATTCGGACAGCACCTGGACGAAGGCGCCCATTGGCGCGCGCGAGCCATGATCGATCATGGTGCCCGCCCAGTCGAATATGACGGCTTTGACAGTCATGTGCGCTGCTTCCTATTCGAGTTTTCCATAGAGGTCGGCGATCACTTCCTCGCCGATCGCGAACGCCGTCGAGGCGCCGGTGCCGCTCGTCACGATGACGAGGCGGACGCTGTCGCTGGGACGGTCGATCAGCATCAGGCGGTCGCTGGCGGATGCGTAGGTTCCGGTCCAGCGCTCCACGACGGTGCGTCCGGGCAAGTCGAGAACGGCATCGAACTCATCGAGGATGAGATCGTCGACCGTCGTGGGCGCGAAGGGATCGGGCGTCTCGCCGTAGTGGTGGCTGTCGCCGACGACCAGCGAGCCATCGGCCGACTGCACGGCGATCAAGTGCACGCCATGCTGAAGATGCGCGCTCTGTTCGTCGGCCAGGCGCTGCTTCAGGGCTTCGGCCTCGGGCAGTTCGGCATAGCCGAGATAGCGGACCATCCCGAGATCGGACATCACGGCGGCGCCGAGACGGGGCGCAGGTGCGGCGGGCGCAACGCGCATCATGTGCAGTTTGCAGGTCGTCAGCCCGTAGGCGGCGATGCGCTGCGGGAAAAGGGCCAGGAAATCGTGGCCAGGGCAGACAACTGCGGATTCGGCGTGAACGGTTCCCGACGAAGTCTCGATCGCGGGTGGCTCCGCACTGCGCACGAATGTAGAACGCAGAAATGTGACGCCGTGGGCGGCTTCCAGCCAGGCCGCAAGGCGCGGGATGGCAATGCGGCTCTCGACGCGCAGTTCGTGCGGCGAATATAGCGCGCCGGCGATCTGGTCGTGGCGCAGCGTCGGCACGAATTCGCTCGCCTGCGCCGGCTCGAGCAGCCGACAATCCCGGCCCATCGCGGTCGACGCAAAACTCTCGAGCACCCGCCGCGCTTCGGGGCGGCGCGCTGCCACCAGCAGACCCTGATGCTCGATGGCGATACCGGCTGCGCTGGCAACCTCCGCCCATACCTCGCGTGAGCGCATCGCCCGCTCCCAGCATTGACCGGCCTGCTGGCCGGTCACCGTGACAAAGCCGAAATTGCGAATGGAAGCACCGTTGGCGGCGGCGTCGCGGTCGATCACCACGACGCGCTTGCCGCGCCGCGCCGCTGCCAGCGCGTGGGCCAGTCCGACGATCCCGGCGCCTATCACGGCGAGATCGAAGTGGCCTTGATTGTTTGGAGCCATCGGCTTTCCAGCGTCCTCTTCCGATCGAACCGCGTCAGCGATGCCGCCACGCCTGCGTTCTCGCCAACGCGCCCTTTGCCAACAGCGTATAGAGCACCCTTACGATCGTTGCGGCGAAAAAGATCGTCATAGCCATGGCGGCGGCCGGCGCCACGTCGCCGGCGTCGTCCATGTTGAGCACGGCGATGGAGGCGAGCGTCGTCTGCGGCGAGTATAGGAACACGACCGCGGACACGGTCGTCAGCGCGTTGACGAACAGATACATGGCGATGTCGAGTACTGCCGGCAGGCACACCGGCAGCGTAACGCGCAGGAAGGTCCGATAGAACGCTACCCTCAGCGAGGCCGAGACCGTTTCGATCTCCTGGTCGAGCTGCTTTAGCGCCGTCACAGCCGTGAGATGCGCGACCGAGTAGAAGTGCGCAACCGAGCAGATGACGAGGATGCTCATCGTGCCATAGATGAAATTGAACGGATTGGACGGCGCGTTGAAGAAGAAGATGTAGCCGAGGCCGAGCACGATGCCCGGCACCGCGAGCGGAAGCAGCGCCAGCATCTGGAACAGCAGCCGGCCAAACGAAAACCCCTTCGTCTTCTCGACCAGGTAGGCGCCGGCGAACACGATTGCGGTGCCGAACACGGCGGTATAGCCCGCCATGCGCAGCGAGTTGAAGAAGCTCTCCCATCCGCCACCGTCCATATTGTCGAAGTCGTAGTTCTTCAACGACGGCGTCAGATTGTACGGCCAGAGCGTGGCGAGCGAGGCGAAGAAAGCCATGCCGATAATGACGAGGACGATCAGCGAGATCAGCCCGCAGGCGACAAAGGCAAAGGTGTCGGTCGCCGTATCGGGCTTGGGCTGGTAAGGCACCGCGCGGGCCGAGAGCGCTGCGGACTGCTTGCGCTGGACCCATTGGTCCACGAAGAAGGAAAGCACTGCGGGAAACAGCAGCAGCAAGCCGACCACCGCGCCCATGCGGAAGTTCTGCTGGCCGACGACCTGCTTGTACACGTCGGTGGCGAGCACGTTATACTGGCCGCCGATCACCTTTGGCACACCGAAGTCCGTGATGACCAGCGTGAACACGACGAAGGTTGCGCTGATCAGGCCGTAACGCGCACCCGGGATGGTAACGGTCCAGAAAGTGCGCCAGGCGCTGGCCTTGAGCGACTCGGCCGCCTCGTAGAGACGCGCGTCCGAGGTTGCCAGCGCCGTGGTCATGATGATGAGCGCGTGCGGGAAGGTCCAGAACACCTCGCCTATGACGATGCCGATCGGCCCATAGATCGAGGCGCCGAACAGAGCTCCCTTGGCGATCCCCTGATTGCCGAACAGGTAGACGAGGCTGATGGCCGGGAGCAGCGAGGGCGCCAGCAGCGGGATTTGCGACACCAGCTTGAAGACGCCGCGTCCGGGCATGCAGGTCCGGGTCAGTCCGTAGGCGAAGATGAACGAGAGCAGCACGCAGATCACGGTGCTGACCAGTGCGATCAGGATACTGTTGGAGATCGAGGCGGTGAGCGCCGGATTGGAGAAGTACTGCACGAAGTTGGCGAGCCCGACGAACTCGCCCTTGGGCCCTTCGCCGGCCTTGATCAGCAGCGCCCCGAGCGGCAGCAATACGGTGACGATCAGCCAGAGCGTGAGCACGGCCAGCATCACGCGCATTAGGATATCGTCGCGGCTGGTGCGCTGGCGCACCGGTGCGGCCGGGCTCGATACGGTCGCCGCCTTGCCGGTTGTGTCGATTGCAACGCTCGTCATGGCTGATCTCGTTGTTGCGCCGCGTCAGGCGACGGTGGCGAACACGCGCAGGCGATCCGGAGGAATTGCAGCCTTGACTCGACCTCCCGGCTTGATGCCGAGGTCGCGCACGTCGTTCATCGAGAGGTCGGCGGATATGCTCAGGCTCGAGCCCTGCACGTGCAGCGTCGTGGAAAAGTGGTTGCCCATGAATTCCATGACGCCGACATCGACGTCGAAGGCATTTCCGGTCCGGCTGGTGTCGCGCACGATCACGTCCTCCGGCCGCACGCAGATCGTCACCCCCGTGCCGGGCGCGTAGGTGAGATCGGTGTCGAAACGCAGGGTCGCGCCGCGGCAGTCGGCGGAGGCGGCGTCCGTGAGCTTGCCTTCGATGAAGTTCATCCGTCCGACGAAATCGGCGACAAAGGGCGAGGCCGGGCGGCGGTAGATTTCATCGGGTGTGCCGACCTGTTCGATGTGGCCGTGATTCATGACCACGATCCGGTCGGACATGGTGAGCGCTTCCTCCTGGTCGTGGGTCACCATGATGGTGGTGATGCCGAGCCGCTGCTGCACGTCGCGGATCTCGCCGCGCAGGCGGGCGCGCACGCGCGCATCGAGCGCCGAGAGCGGCTCATCGAGCAGGAGCAGGCCGGGCGAAAGGGCAAGCGCGCGGGCAAGCGAGATTCGCTGCTGCTGACCGCCGGAGAGCTGCGCCGGGTATTTTTCCGCCTGGTCGGCAAGGCCAACCATCGCGAGCAGCTCGCTCACGCGCGCGGCAACTTCCTTGCGGCTCTTTCCGGCCGACACGAGGCCATAGCCCACATTGTCCTTGATCTTGAGGTTCGGGAACAGCGCGTAGCTCTGGAACACGATGCCGAAGTCGCGCTCGGACACCGGCAGTTCCGAAATGTCGCGGCCGCCCTGATGAATGGAGCCGGAGGTCTGGACGTCGAGGCCGGAGATCGCCCGAAGCAGCGTGGTCTTGCCGCAGCCGGAGGGGCCGAGGAAGGAGACGAATTCGCCCTGCAGAATGTCGAGGTCGATTTCCCTGAGCGCCGTGAAAGCTCCAAATTGCTTTGTCACCTTGCGAATGACGAGATAGGGCTGCCGCGTCTCCTGGTCGGCTTGAGAACCAGCCATACTCGCCTCCTGTGCCGTGCATGCGTGATCGTGCACGGCCGTGAACCGGCCGCGCACGAGGTTCCGGTGTCAGATCACTTCGCCTCGGACTTGCCGTCGTAGCGCTTGGTCCATTCGGCGAGGATGCGGTCACGGTTGGCCGCCGCCCACTGGAAGTCGTTCTTGGCAAGCATCTGCTCGACATCACCCTGGATGTTCTCGAGCTTTGCCTGAATGCCGGGCAGCGCGACGATGGCAAAGTTTTCAGCGTAGAGCTTGTTGGCTCCCTCAGAGAGCGACCAGTCCAGCAGTTTTCTGGCAGCGTCGGTCTTCTTGGTGGTGGACGTGATCGCGGCCGCTTCCATGTCCCAGCCGAGACCTTCCTTGGGCAGGATCGCCTCGATCGGCGCGCCGTCCTTCTTGGTCTTGTTGGCACGGTACTCGAAGGACAGGCCGACGACGTATTCGCCCGCAGCGGCCTGACGGCAGGGCTTCGAGCCCGAATGCGTGTAGGAGGCTATGTTCTGGTGCAGGCCGTCCATGAACTTCCAGCCGGCTTCCTCGCCCATCATCTGCAGCCAGCCGCTGACCATCAGATAGCCCGTGCCGGAAGAGGCGGGATTGGGCATCGCGATCTGGCCCTTGCATTCGGGCTTGGTCAGGTCAGCCCAGGACACGGGCGTCGCCGCCTTCTTCTTCTGGGCCTCGACGGTGTTGAAGCAGATGGCGGAAGCCCAGATGTCCATGCCGACCCATTTCGGTGGATCGGCCGGATCGCGCATCGTCTTCTTGATCTTGTCGAGGCCCTGCGGCGCGTAGGCCTGCAGCATGCCTTCCTTGTCGAGCAGCATCAGCGAGGTAGCGGCAAGGCCGAACACGACGTCGGCCTGCGGATTGGCCTTTTCGGCGAGCAGCTTTGCAGTGACGATGCCGGTGGAGTCGCGCACCCAGCGGACCTTGGTGCCAGGATTAGCCTTCTCGAAGGAGGCCTGATAGGCCTTCACCTGGTCGGCCTCCAAAGCCGTGTAGACCGTCAGCTCCTGCGCCTGTGCGGCAGTGGCGAACAGCGAAAGTGCAGCGATCCCGAGTATCTGCCTGAGCATTTTTCTGCCCCATCTGTTTCTGAAATGATCGAGGAAGGGGAAGCCCAAAATGTCTTCCGCCGCCCGAGCTTCAGACGTTTAGCGGTTGCACATGACAAACAGATGTGCGGACCCTTGCAGCTGCCAGTTCCGGGTGGTCGGGCGCGGTGACTTGTCGCGGCAAATCCGCTATCTGTTGAGCCCGCTTCGCAAGGTCTTCGATGAGAGCGCGCGCCAGCAACGTAATGATCGGCACCGTGACCCTGGCCCTGATCGCCGGGTCGATCGGCGCGTTCCTCACGTACCAGAAACTCGCCGGCATCAGGCAGCAGGTGCCGTTCCGGGTGATCTTCGAAGGCTCGGCCTCCGGCCTGCGCAAGGGCGGCAGCGTCAATTTCTCCGGTATCCGGGTCGGCGAAGTGGTGTCGCTGAAGCTCGATCATCCCCGCCGCGTCGTGGCGCTTGCCATGATCGACGGCAACACCCCCGTCAAGAGCGACACGCAGGTCGGCCTCGAATTCCAGGGCCTGACCGGCATCGCGGCGATTTCCTTTACCGGCGGCTCCGACGATGCGCCGCCGCCGCGCAAGGGCGCGGACGGCGTTCCCGAACTGACCGCCGATCCCGACGGGACGCTCAACACCCAGGAAAAGATCCGCGTGGCGCTACGCAACGTCGACAAGGTCATCGCCGACAACGAGGTGGCGGTAAAGGACACGCTGCGGAACTTCGAGAATTTTACCGCTTCGCTTTCGAGCGAAGGCGAGAAGATCACCAGCATCATCGCGACCGCCGAAGACGGCATCGCGGCCGTCGACGGCGCACTGGACAAGACCAGGGATTTTCTCGGCGGGCTCGCCAGCGATAAATATGGCGGCGAGTTGCTGCCGACCGTGATCTCGCTGCGCGAACTGATCGAGAGTTTCAACAAGAAGTCCGGTTCTGTCATCACCGACACCCGCAAGATGTTCGGCGAGCTCAGCCAGTCCATCAACACCAGCAAATTCGGCAGCGGTCCGCCCACCTCGCCCGCCAGACGGTAGCTTTGAATCAAGAACCAAGAAAAACGGAAACGCCCGACGTGCTCGACAAATCAGCCGCTGCGACCGCCGCCCCGCCCGCCACCGTGACCCGCGCCGAGAGCGCCGTGCCACGCGCCCTGCAGAAATATCTCACGCTCGACGATTTCGAGGCGACCGCGCGGCGCCGGATTCCGAAATTCCTCTACGGCTACATCTCCGGCGGCGCCGAGACCGACGCGGCCGTGCGCGACAACCGAAAGGCCTTCGACGAGTACGGTTTTGTTCCGCGCGTGCTCAACGACGTCTCGGGCCGCGACCAGACCACCACGCTGTTCGGCAAGCGCTATGCCTCGCCGTTCGGCATTCCGCCGATGGGCTCCTCGGCGCTCTGCGCCTATCGCGGCGACATCGTGCTGACGCGGGCGGCGGCCGAAACCAACGTGCCGATGATTCTCAGCGCGTCGTCGCTGATCACGCTGGAGGACGTGCGGCGCGAGAACAACGCCGCGTGGTATCAGGCCTATCTCGCAGGTGTGCCGGAGCGCATCGAACCGCTGGTCGACCGGGTCGCCGCCGCCGGG
>PNLC01000181.1 GCA_013822885.1 Bradyrhizobium sp. | reverse complement strand
CAAAAACGCACACGAGCATACAGGTTCAGCGGGAGCATCCCGGCCTTCCCTGCGCAGTGGCTTTACGGCTTATAACGTGATCTCCCCGGTGAACGGCTCTTTTGCCACCGTCGCTCCACGATGTGACTCATGAAACTTGACGCCAGCACCGCGACGTCAGGACCACACGACTTCGCCGTACGCATCATGCGCATACGTCTTTGCGCAATCCGCGTCCACCGCAGCCCACCGCGCGTTCGTGACGTGCGCACGCCCCTCTTAACGGGTGAGACGCGCGATTAGTGCCACTGATTTGCCCGACGTCGCCAGCCGAATATTTTTCTCCGTTGGGATGGACAGACTTTTGGGTGATTTGCCCGTCGTGCCGCTTTGTCGCGGCTTGCCGGCTTGCCATCCTCGTTCCGGATCGCTCAGCGACATCAGCGGCCGGGCAAACCCGCGCGTTTTTTCTTTCAACAGGGAACACTGCCTGACCTTCGATGTTCTTCCAGCGGAGACGGAATTTCGCGAGGAGCGGGACAGTCACCGGTCCAAGGCCAGGCGGCGTAACGCCCGCCTGCCTTGACCTTCTCCTACAGAACGGGAAGCGAGACGATGATGCTCCGGAGAACTCTCTCGCGAAACAGTCTTGACGTACGTGACCGTGTACAGGTGAGGGTTGTGAAGAAGCGTCCGAAGCTCACGGATGCACAGCTCTCCGACATCATTCGCACGGCCGGTAATTCGACCGCCGCGATCAGCAGGAAAGCCGGCGTGAAACCGTGCCTCTCGCTGCCCCGGCAGATCGTGACGCCGCCGGCAGAGGCGATCGCCGCAACCGAACCGGAAATGGCGGCGGCCGCGTCCTGAGCATCCGTTCAAGATCGGCGCAAGGCTCGCTACTAGACTAGTCAGCGTGGCTGTCCTGGTCGACGGCCAGCGTTAGCCCTTGCTCTCGCTTCGTGATTGAATTTGACAGCTCTCGTTTCAACGCCAATAATCTTCGCGCGGCCTGCTGCTTTTGGGTGCAGACAATGCGCGCTACCGTTTTGGCGACGTTGACCGTTGCCTTGTCTTCCAGTCTCTCGTTTGCCGAGCCGCTCTTTGTGCCGGGGCGGTATGTGCTGCCGATCACGGCGCATGACCTCTACGTATCTCCCCCTGGACAGACCGGAACGACCGTAACCGTCAACTTTCGGTTCAAGCCGATCCGTGCATGCACCGACACTCTCGATAGTGTCCTGGTGTACCAACTGCCCCCCGATTACGGCAATGCGCCGATCAACGAGGTAAGCGCAACCTGCAACAAGACCATTCGGTGCGGCGGAATGGAGTTCAGGTGCGTCGGCGCGAAGCAACCGTATCCCATGGCGTTTCGACCTGTGCCGTTGCAGGAAATCAAGGCGAGTGGCGAGTCGTTTTCCGGAACATACAAGTACGTTTCGGAATCAATTCCACGACCGCGCGCGGCGCTGCTAAGGCGTGCGTCAATCGGGAATTTCGAAATGGTCGAAGAGTCCCCGGACAAGAAGACCAGGAGTGTTCGATTCCGGATGGGGCAGTAATTGCCGCAGGAAGTCTTGCCTCGCAGGACGGCCGGATAGCAGCCGGTCACGCACGGCCGTCCTATGGAGTTCGCCTTCCGAGTTCCAGCGTGACAAGCCTCGCCAGGAGCGTTGCGGGAAATAGTTGCCCGACGATGGCTTCGATGTTGCAGAGGCTTCTGGCCCATGGATGGACCGGAACGACATCGCCGTAACCGGTGGTCGTCAGCGTGGCAAAGCTCAAATAGAAGACCTTGGAGGCGAGCGATCGGTCATCTATGAAATCAACGCCCTTGAACGCGTCGTCGCTTGACAAGCCGATGAGCGCGAACAGACATGCGAAGCCAACCGCAATCAACAAGTACACAAGCACGGCACCGATTATTCGGTGATAGGTGACGTAACCGGGACCGAACACCGCCTTGGTTACCACGGCACCGAGTGTTACGGCGATGATCAGCCAAGCCACTGCCAAAAGGTGCAGGTTGTACGGCCAGAAATGATAGTATCGCGACACGAACACCACAATGTTGGCGAGAAGCGCGATCGACATCATCACAAGTGCGGTCTTGCTCGTGGAAATGAGCGCCATGCTGGCCGTGATGGCCAGCAAAGCCGTGATTGCCCCCGCGTGAACGACAAAAAAGCCGGTCGCCTGAAGGGGCGCAAAGACAAATACGATCAACGTCAGCAAGACGGTTAGCAGCGTGAGCAGCCAGTCGCGGAGGCCGAAGCGCTGCAGTTCGTCATTCGGCTTCGCCGCCATGTTATGATCTCGTGCGCCGGACCATTTTGATCGCCTGCTTCGTCGGATCAGGCAGCACGGCATGGTGCTCCTCACCCTGCGGGCCACGCGCGCAACGCTTTCCCGGAGGCGAGGCGTGATCCTTGATTTACATCAATGAACCGATCTCACCTTGAAGTGGCATCTGGAGGGTGCGGCCGCGGCATCAGCGCAACGCCGATCAAGAGCGTCAAACGCCCGTGCGCTGTCGAAGGCCGGCGCGAGCGTGGAATAGCTGACCGCCTTGAGCGGACCGGCGACACCTTCGTCTAACCTCTCCTTGCGGATGATCCTTTCGTGCCCCGACCGATCGCAAGTACCGCTGGCTGCCTGCCGTTCACTCCTTGATAGCAGCGCGCCGATTGCCACGTTGCAACGGAGAACGCGGATGGGCAGGTTCACTTGACCCTGGTGCCGGAGAGCGGGTCTACTTCTGGTTTCGAAGGCGGTTGCGCAATGATTATCGGAAAGTGAAGGGGAGGTCGCATGATGCCGGACGCCGTCGCCTTGGCCGCCATTGTCATCCTGCTTGCTCGTCATCGTGGGCAGCATTCCTATGTGGCGGCCACGACGGCGTAGTCCGGTTCGATATCGGGGTGGTGCGGACGTTGCATGTTCATCTCTGAGCGGACTTAGACCATCCCAAGCCCCGATTCCGGCTGGCTGGCCGGCCGCAAAATGCTAGACTTCCGAACCGGGGTCCCCGACACGTAGAATTTCCATCGGCCATTTCGAACAAGAACACTGAGGGAGACAACACATGAGCCGCCATCCCGATTTCGTGCCTCACGGTGTGATTCCGGCGGTGCTGCTTCCGTTCCATGAGGATCTGTCGATCGACGAGCCGAACTTCCGGGCTCACCTGCGCGACGTTGCGGCGGTGCAGGGACTGTCTGCGATCACGGTCAACGCGCACTCGACCGAGGTCGCTTCGTGCACCCGGGACGAGCAGCGGCGCATCATGGAGATCGCCGGAGAGGAAGTCGGCCACAAATTGCCGGTCATTCACGGCGTCTGGGCCGACGGCAGCCTGGAGGCGGCGCGGATCGCCCGCGAAGCGCAGGCCGGCGGGGCTTCGGCGCTGCTGGTGTTTCCGCCGGCGCCGTTCACGCTGGGGCAGTCGGCCGAGATGGCGCTGGTGCATTTCAAGACCATCGCGGAAGCGACCGATCTGCCAATGATCGTGTTTCAGTATCCGCTGGCCACAGGGCAGGGTTATCCGGCGGCGACGCTGGAGCGGCTGTTCGAGGATGTGCCGACCATCCGCGCCATCAAGGACTGGACGCCCCTCGTGCCGCAGCATGAGGCCCAAATTCGCGCGTTGCAGGGCCGCAAGCGTCCGATCAACGTGCTGTCCACCACCAGCGCATGGCTCCTGAGTTCGCTGGTGCTCGGCTGCAACGGGCTGCTCTCCGGCAGCGGCAGCGTCATCGCCGATCTCCAGGCCAGGCTCTACCGCGCCGTGAAGGCGAATGATCTGGCGGAAGCGCGCCGGCTGAACGATCGGATCTATCCAACGGCGCGGGTGTTCTACGCCGATCCGTTCGTCGACATGCATAACCGCATGAAGGAAGCGCTGGTGCTGCTCGGCAAACTGCCGCGCGCAGTGGTGCGTCCGCCGCTGGTCAAGATATCGGACGCGGAAATTCTGCGCATCCGGGACGCATTGATTGAGGCCGGACTGCTCGATACAAGAACGGCGCTTGGGCGCAACGCCGCATAAGCGCCCTGCATTCCGATGTGAACCAGCATTCGCAATCATGACTCTGATGGACGAAGACGATTCGATCGACGAGATTTCGAAGATCGAAGCCCGGATCGAGGAGCTTGCCGAGGTCTCCGAGCGATGCCGAAAGATCATTCTGGCCTCCAAGGCGGCCATTGGCGGCGGCGCCGTATTGCTCCTCGTGGCGATACTGGGGCTGTTCGGATTCAGTCAGGTCGCAGCCCTCGGCTCGATCGCCGCGATGCTGGGCGGAATCGTTTCGCTCGGATCGAATGTCAGTACCCTGCAACAAACCGAAGCGGCAATGAGCGATGCCGAGGCGCTTCGTTCCGATCTGATCAACCGGATCGACCCTCAAGAGGTCCGCGACAGCCCTTTGAAACTGGTTTGACGACGGCTGGAATGGGGGCGAGGCATGCATGTGGGATTTGCAAGCCCCGTATCCCGGCAATGCGTATGCATGGCTGAGCCGTTCGGACTAATGTAGCTTCATGCAGACTGCGGTTGCGGAGTTGCGAAAATGTCAATCAAGCCGCTTCCTCCCAAGACTCTTTTCAGGGACATGGAGCGTGCCCGCGTGATCGCGTGCTCATGGAAACTCCTTGACCACCTCTCGACCGCCGACGCGGAGATTGTCGCAAGGGCCATCGCCGAGGGCATTGCAGACGGGCGCAGGCAAGGGTTGGAAATGGGGATGGCGTGCCATGAGGCGTGACCCTCACGCCTCATCGTCGCGCTTGCGCAACAAGTCCTTGGCGAGATCGCCGAGCGCCGGCCGCGGCAACGCCGTGAACGGCAGCGGGCGGGTGACGTCGATCGCGGCCAGTCCAAGCCGCGCCGTCAGCAGGCCGTTGAGCACGCCTTCGCCGAGCCGCTGCGAGAGTTTCGCGGCGATGCCGTGGCCGAGCACCTGCTGCACCAGGCTGTCGCCGACCGCCATGCCGCCGGTAATCGCGAGGTGGCCGATGACGTGGCGCAACAGGGTGATCATGCCGAGCGTGCCCGGCCGGCCGCCATAGAGCCGCGCCAGTTGCCGGATCAGCCGCATCGCGGCCACGAACACGAACAGCACATCGATCAGCGCGCGGGGGCTCACCGCCGTGACGACCGAGACGCGCTGCGCGGCTGTCGAGACCAGCCGTCGCGCTTCCTCGTCGAGCGGGGCCATCAGTTCGCGTTCGGCCAGCTTGATCATGTCGGCGCCGTCGATGATGTCGTCGGCATGGCCCTGCAAGGCGGCGCGGGCGCGCGCCAGTTGCGGGTTCTGATGCGCGAGCTTGAGCAGGTCGTCGACGACGACGCGGCTCGCGGCACGGTCGTCGCTGATCAGCACTTCTGCGGCGCGCAGATGCAGCTTCTCGATCGCCGCCAGCCGCATCATGCCGAATGCTTCGCGCGCAATCACGACAGTCAGTGCCAGCGCCGCGGCAATGGCAAACGCCAGCGCGACATAGCCGAGCGTCTGGCTGCGCGCGAACAGGTCCTCGATCAGGTTGACGATGCCGAGGCCCGAGCCGAGCAGCACCAGCCCGCCGACCGCGGACCAGAACAGCGTTCCCCAGCGAAAGCCGCGGCGCGCCGGGCGCAGCGGCGCATCCAGCGGTACCGGCAACAGCACTGGATCGGCTTCCGGCGTGATGTGCACGGTGCCGCGGGCGGGACGTCCGGTGTCGTCCGGGTCCATCACGATCACGCCGGGATCGCCGAGCTTGAACGTCGCCGGCCGCCGGTGCGGCGTTTTCTCGCTCATTGCAGTCGGTCTCCGAGCAGAAACTGGAGGGCGCGGTCAAGGCGGATATGAGGCAGCGCAGGCTCCTTGCCGTCTACCTGTTCCAGCAGTGGCGGCCGGAAACGCAGGAAACGAAAATCGGCCTGTTCGGAAGGCGTGCTGGAGAGGCCGCGGAACGAACCCTTGAACAGTTCCTCGGGATCATCGGGCAGATCGCCGGGGAAGGTCGCGACTTCAGTGTCGCCGTCAAAGATTTCGCCATTGGCGACCTCGCCGGGCGCAGGCGTGCCGAGAATGGACGGCAGTTTTTCGCGGCCGCGTGCGACCGTGGCCTCACGCGTCGCGCGCACCGCGGCGAGTGCGACCACGTCGATCGCAGCACCCGCGTATTCGGCGCGGTCGGCGGCCTTGGCGACGGCGCGCCGCAACACGGCTTCGAGACGGTCATGGCTCGAATGGTGCAAATGATCGGCCTTTGTGGCGGCAAAGAGAATCCGATCGATCCGCGGGCGGAACAGATTGCTGAACAGCGTGCGGTGGCCGATCCGGAAACAATCGAGAATACCGGTCAGCGCGGCTTCGAGATCATGCAGCGCTTCCGGTCCGGCGTTGAAGGCCGAGAGCGCATCGACCAGCACGATCTGGCGATCGAGGCGGGCAAAATGATCGCGGAAGAAAGGACGCACCACGACATCCTTGTAGGCCTCGTAGCGCCGCCGCATCATCGCCCACAGCGAGCCGTCGGGCGCGGTACCGTCGACGGCGACATCGAGCGGCGCGAAGGTCAGCGCCGGTGTATCGGCGAGATTCCCCGGCATCAGGAAACGGCCGGGCGGCAGCAGGCTCATCGCGAAACGCTCGTCGCGGCAGGCGCGCAGATAATCCGTGAACAGCTTTGCCGCCTGGCGCGTCGCCTGTTCGTCCTCGCGGCCTTCGGCATCGAGCGTCTTCAGGTGTTCGTGCCAGGGGGCGGCGAGTTTTTCGCGTGGTCCCTCGCGCGACAATGCGAGGCTCTCCGCCGACCATTGCTCAAAACTCTTGTTGAGCAGCGGCAGGTCGAGCAGCCATTCGCCGGGATAATCGACGATATCGATGGTGAGCGAGCGGTCCGCGCCGTTCTGCCGCTGGTAGTCGATCACCAGCCGCAGCTCGCTGATGTCGACGGTCGAGTTCGGCCAGCGCCGTTCCTCGATCAGGGTGCGGACGTGGTTCTCGTAGTTGAAACGCGGCACCGCGTCGTCCGGCTGCGGCTCCAGCCGGGCGCGGGCGATCCGGCCCGTGGCATAGGGCTCGAACACCGGAAACCGGCCGCCGCGGGTCAGGCCGTGGATCAGCGCGGTGATGAACACGGTCTTGCCGGCGCGCGACAGACCTGTGACGCCGAGCCGCACCGTCGGATGGAAGAAGCTGTCGCCGTAATCCAGCAGCGCTTGCGCCGACAGCCGCGCCTCCTCGACGATATCTGAAAAACTGGGGGCCATGCGGGCGCGAAAGTCTCGATGCCGGAGAAGCGTGGGTGGGCGAATACCTTAAAAAGTGGCGATTGGCGGGCCAAAATCAAGCTTCATATTTAGGTCGGGTTTTTGGGTGAACCGATCCTTGAACGGTTCGTTGACCTCGTGAGACCATATACCATCGCTCCTTGATCATCCCCCGGCGGCCCGCATGACGATCTTCAGGCTCAAGCAAATCGCCTCGACATCCATCCATGCCGCCGCCGGCGCCATGCACTGGAATTACGATCGCGCCGAACTGATCGCCGACGGCGTCGTGCATGTCGTCGGCATCTGCTTCGGGCTCGTCGCCGCCACCGCGCTGATCGTGCTCGCCGCCGTCTATGCCAGCGCGTTCGAAGTGGCCGTGGTGTCGGTCTATGTCGCCGGCCTGCTGGCGATGCTGGGGCTGTCTGCCACCTACAATCTCTGGCCGGTGTCGCGCGCCAAATGGGTGCTGAGGCGTTTCGATCATTCCGCGATTTATGTGCTGATCGCCGCCACCTATACGCCGTTCATCATGGCGCTGAAGGAGAGCTATCTGGCCATCGTGCTGCTGATCGGCGTGTGGTGCGCCGCGATCGGCGGCGTGGTGCTGAAGCTGGCGCTGCCGGGCCGCTACGACCGGCTGGCGGTGGGGCTTTATCTCGCACTCGGCTGGAGCGGCGTGATGCTCTATGATGCCGTCGTGAAAGCAGTTCCGCCGCTGTCGCTCTGGCTCGTGGTGGCGGGCGGCGTGCTCTACAGCCTCGGTGTGATCTTCCATGCCTGGCAGCGGCTGCGCTTCCAGAACGCGATCTGGCACGGCTTCGTCCTGCTCGGCGCGGCGTGCCACTATACGGC
>PNLC01000180.1 GCA_013822885.1 Bradyrhizobium sp. | reverse complement strand
GGTTTTCCGATGAAGATCCGCGTGCCGACCAAGCTCGGCTTCAAGAATCCGAAATACGTGATGTCGATGGAAGTCACCAACGACTACAAGGGCGGCTTCTGGGAAGACCAGGGATATAATTCGTTCAGCGGGAGCTAGCCTCGATCTCCGTCATTGCGAGCGGAGCGAAGCAATCCATCGTGCCGCATACGCGGAGAGATGGATTGCTTCGTCGCTACGCTCCTCGCAATGACGACCGTAGGCAAAGCGGGCCATCACCCGGGCAAATTAAACCGCCGCCTTGAGCCGGCTACGCGGCCGCCAGGTCCATCCGCCGGCAGAAGCAGGATGCCTTGATCGGAATCTCCGCCCGCGCCTGCGCCAGCTCGAGCCGCTGCCTGATCAGCGCCGCCTCGGTCTTTTCGCCGCGACGGACCAGGCATTCATGCAAGCCATGCAGCGACCAGAGATTATCGGGATGCTGGCAGGCGCGGCTCAGCTTGCCGTCGAGGCCCAGATCGGAGCGGTAAACCGCCTCGGCTTCGTCGATCCGGCCCTGCTCGAGCAGCAGCGCGCCGAGCGCGTGGCGGGTCGGCTGCATCCATCCCCACGGCTCGTCATAGGGCAGGCTGTCGCTGAGCTCGACCGACTTGCGCAAATGCGCGAAGGCGGCGTCATGATTGCCCTTGCGGTACTCCAGCTCGCCATTCAGCATCGCCTCGGCGACGCCAAGCAGATTGACGATCTTGTTGTTGTGAACGCGGCGGCTCTCGGGTACGCGGGTTTTCGCCGCCATGAACTGTGCCTTCTCCGTCTCGGCTTCGGCGACATTGCCGAGCGCCGAATGGGCGACCGCCTTGGCGTAGTGGATCATGGCGACATTCGAGCAATAAAGCTCTCTGTCCTTCGGTAGCTCCTGCGCGATGATCTCGCGCCATTTGCCGAAGCGCACGAGGACGTGCTGCTTCATTGTCAGATAACCTTCGAGAAAATCCGCCATCGGCGGCGATGGAATACGCAGCGCCGCCTCGGGTATCGTCGCGATCAGTTCCTCGGCCGCCGCGATGGCGGGCGTGTACTGACCCAGGAACATGGCGCCGTAGATCGCGAAGTGGAAGTTGTGAATGACGTAGACGAGATAGACACCCGGATCGTCCGAATAGGCGAGGAACCTGCGGTCGGTCGCCAGTGCCTTTTGATTGTAGACAAGGACGTCCCTGTAGTGCCCGCACAGCACGTCGAGATGCGTCGGCATATGGATGAGGTGGCCGGAGTCCGGAACGAGCTCGCGTAAGCGGTCGCCGGCCCGCAACGCGCGCTGCGGAAAAGGCGACATTTCCATCAGGTGGACGTAGAGATGCAAGAGCCCCGGGTGGTCCCACGCGGCCGGAATTTTCTCGAGCGCGTATTCCAGCACGGCCCTGCATTCCTCGGTGCCCGCACCCTCGGCCGGCTTGCCGGACGGCAGGTCCCACATCAGCCACGGCGTTTCGTTCATGATCGATTCGGCAAACACCGCGCGGACCTCGAGATCGTCGGGATAGGCCGCGAAGATTTTTCGCATTTCGGCGGTGTAGGCCCTGTCCCAGGGCGACATGTCGTCGATCGCCTCGCGTTGCGGATAGCGCGCGGTCAGCGCCTTTATCATCGCCTGCTCGACCGGACTTGCCTTGCCGGCATGCGCAAGGGCCGCCTGCATGGCATCGTAGGATGCTGAAAGTGCCATCTGACGGCCAAGCGGGTCGTAGCGAACCCAGGGAAGGTTGTAATTGGGGCCCGAAGCGTAGCTGATGCCCCAATGCGCCATGGCGCATTCGCCGTCGTGGCTAAGTGCCTTCTGGAAGCACTTGATCGCTTCGTAGTGGTTGAAGCCGAACAGCCAGTTGAGGCCCCGGTCGAACCAGGTCTGCGCGTCCTGCGACGAGGTGGTGATTTTGCGGCTGTACGGCCCGAGATCAAAATAGGTCATAGCCCTTCATCTCCATGATCGTTTTTGCAGGTTGTTACAGCTGGCGTGCCGTGCCGGGCGGGAACCTTAGCACAGGACTGTGTCACTTGAGGCCGCAAACTGCCGCAGGCGTTTCTTCAAGACCTTTGCAACTTCCTTTGGAACGCCGACAGCACCGCACCGAGCGCCAGCATTGCCGCCGAGACATTCAGCGCAAACGACAGGCTGCCCATCGCGTCCGTGATCGCCCCGACCACGATCGGGCCCAGCGTCTGGCCGATACCGAATGAAATCGTCATCGCCGCGATCGCAGTTGGCCAGGCCTGCGGCGGATAGTTGAAGCGGACGAAGGCGGTGGTGGAGCCGACGACGGCGAAGAAGGCGACGCCGAACACCAGCGCCGACAGCGCCAACAGCCACACCGAGTGGCCGAAGATCGGCATCCCCGCGCCGATCGCGTTGACGCCGATAATGATCGTGGTGGCGAGGCCGCCGCGGTCGAGCGCCAGCACGCGGCGCCACACCCATGGTGTGACGAAAGCGCTGAGCCCGATCAGGCTCCAGAATGCGCTTTGGGCTGCGGCGCCGCCGCCGGCGTCGCGCACATAGGCGATCATGAAGGTCATGTAGGCGATGTAGCCGGCGCCGAACAGGAAGTAGCCGGCGAGATAGATCAGGACCGGCGCGACCGCGAATTTTGCCGTCGCCGCCTGGGCGGTCATGGGGTCGGCATGGAGCGGCGCTAGCAGGACGGGGATCGTCATGATGATCGCCAGCGCCGTCATCGCCCACCAGACGATCCACCACGAACCCGGGCCGAACCACTGCAGAACGAACGGCGCCACCAGTCCCGATGACAGGATGCCGATGCCGGGTCCGGCATAAAACAGGCTGAGCAGAAAATTCGCCCGTTCGGGGCGGGACTGCGCAATGGTTGCCGCCAGCGCCCCGCCGCCGACGAAGCCGGCCGCAGCACCGACGCCCGCCAGCAGCCGGGCGAAACTGAGGACGTAGAAATTGCCCGACGCCGCGCACAGCGCCAGCGACAGCACGCAGGCCAGCGTCCCCCAGCGCACCGAGGCCGCCAGCCCGAACCGCGCGATCATGCGAGAGGCGAGCAGGGCGCCCACGAGATAACCGGCGGCGTTGATCGTGTTCATGAAACCAGCTGCGGAGTATGACCAGACCAGCGTGTCGCGCATATCGGGCAACACCAGCGCATAGGCAAAGCGGCCGATGCCGAGGCCGACAGTCGGCGCCAGCGACAGCGTGAGGATCAACCGCGCGGGATGCGGGTAGCGTGGGGGAGCGTCTGGGGATCGCACTGAAAACTCCGGCAGTCTTCATTCTGGCAGGCGGAGGCCTGCTTGCACAGGCGCGTCATATGCAACAGTGTCTTGCCGATCCCGCAACGGGATCAGCCGATCAGCACCAGGGCGACGCCGAGCACGGTCAGCGCGGTTCCGACCACGATGCGCGCGGTGATGTCGATATGCTTGAGCAGCATCGCGCTGAGCCCCACCGTGACCATCGGATAGATGGCGGCCAGCGGCGCCACCAGCGTGATCGGGCCGTTGCGAATGGCAATGAACAGGCTGAGCGCGCTGAGCCCGTTGCTGATTCCGGTCATCGCGAACCAGAAGATACCCGCACGCGGCGCCCGTACCATAAAGCTGCCCTTGCGGATGCGTTGCACCGTCAGCACCACGAGCGAGGACATCACGTAGCCGATCAGGCAGGCCCAGAGCGGGCTCGGCCAGACCTCCAGCCCGAGTTTCATGATCGGCGGCGTCGCGCCCCGCACCAGCGCGCTGCAGAGCGGCAGCAGCAGCGCCCAGCTGCGCCAATGGCCGAGGTCGCGCGGGCGGGTCACGGTGATAACAGCCGCGCCCGCGACCGCGACCACGAGGCCAAGCAGTTGCGGCGGATGCAGCGGCTCCTGCAGCAGGACAACGGCCACCGCCACTGAAAACAGCGGCGCGAGGTTGCCGAGCGTCGAGGTGATGACGGGCCCGAGCGCGCGGTTGGATGCAAAGGTCAGCAGCGTCAGCGCCGCCGGGAAGAACAGGCCGATCGCCATGAAGACCGGCAGAGCGCGCCAGACCACCGGCTCGCCCTGCAGAATCAGCGGCGACAGTAGCAGGAACAGAATAGTGAAAGTCGGCACGCTGATCGCGGCTCCCGACAGCGGCTCGACCGTCCGAAGGCCAAATTGTGCCAGAACGACCCCGGCCCCGAGGAAGAAGGCCGAAGCAAAGGCGAAGACGATGGCTGTGGTCATGAGGTCCGTCTTGTTGCCTTCTTGGCGGGCTTGCGGGCTGCTCGTTGCGGTCATTTTTGACCGGTCTGCGATGCCTTGCCAATCCGCCTCCGGCGTTTTAGCACTCGGCCCGGAATTCACTTTTGCCGTCATGCCCGGCCTTGTGCCGGGCATCCACGTCTAGCTGGCAACGCAAACAAAGACGTGGATGGCCGGGACAAGCCCGGCCATGACGAATTGGAGGTAACGGACCATGGCGACCCATAAACTGCTGCTTCTCCCCGGCGACGGCATCGGCCCCGAAGTGATGGGGGAGGTCCAGCGCCTGATCGACTGGCTGAACAAGCAGGGCATCGCGTCGTTCGAGACCGAGCAGGGCCTGGTCGGCGGTTCGGCGTATGACGCCCACAAGGTGTCGATCTCGGAAGCCGACATGGACAAGGCCAAGGCGGCCGACGCCATCATCTTCGGTGCGGTCGGTGGTCCGAAGTGGGACAGCGTGCCCTACGAGGTGCGCCCCGAGGCCGGTCTCTTGCGGCTGCGCAAGGATCTCGGCCTGTTCGCCAACCTGCGCCCGGCCGTGTGCTATCCGGCGCTGGCGGATGCTTCCAGCCTGAAGCGCGAGGCGGTCGAGGGCCTCGACATCATGATCGTGCGCGAACTCACCGGCGGCGTTTATTTCGGCGAGCCGAAAACCATCACCGACCTCGGCAACGGCCAGAAGCGCGCCATCGATACGCAAGTTTACGACACCTACGAGATCGAGCGCATCGGCCGCGTCGCCTTCGACCTGGCACGCAAGCGCCGCAATAAAGTGACCTCGATGGAAAAGCGCAACGTCATGAAGTCTGGCGTGCTCTGGAACGAGGTCATGACGGCGGTGCATGCCCGCGAATACAAGGACGTGACGCTGGAGCACCAGCTCGCCGATTCCGGCGGCATGATGCTGGTGAAGGCGCCGAAGCAGTTCGACGTCATCGTGACCGACAATCTGTTCGGCGACATGCTGTCCGATATCGCGGCGATGCTGACCGGCTCGCTCGGCATGCTGCCCTCGGCCTCGCTCGGCGAGATCGACGCGAAGACAAAAAAGCGCCGTTCGCTGTTCGAGCCGGTGCACGGCTCGGCGCCCGATATCGCCGGCCAAGGCCTCGCCAACCCGATCGCGATGATCTCCTCGTTCGGGATGGCGCTGCGCTATTCCTTCGACATGGGCGCGCTGGCCGACAAGGTCGATGCCGCCATCGCTGCGGTACTCGCCAGCGGACTTCGCACTGCGGATATCAAGTCCGAGGGCACAACGGCTGCGAGCACCACGCAGATGGGCGAGGCGATCCTGAAGGAAGTGCAGAAGCTGCACGCCTGAGGTTGCAACAAATTCGGTGTCGTCCCGGCCTCGAGCCGGGACCCATAACCACAGTTATCGGTTGTGGAACGAAAACCTTCGAACAGAGACCTTTCATGGACGCGTCGCATCGACCCAAGATCGCGGAAACGATCGTCCACGAAACGGTTCGGCTGCGCGAGGCCACGATCGGGCGGCGCTGCGAAGTGCTGTGCAACACGCGCATCGAATACGCCTCGCTCGGCGACTACTCCTATCTCGGGGAGAATTGCGAGGTCGCCGACGCCAGGATCGGAAAATTCACGGCGATCGCCAATTCGGTGCGGATCGGTGCGCCGAACCATCCGATGGGCCGCCCGTCGCAGCACCGCTTCACTTACTGTCCGGAATATTACGAGACGACGGCCACGCGCGACCGCGGCTTCTTTGCCGAGCGCCGCGGCGACCGGGTGATCGTTGGCAACGATTGCTGGATCGGCCATGCGGCCATCCTGCTGCCGGGCGTGACCGTCGGCGACGGTGCGGTCATTGCCGCGGGCGCCGTCGTGAGCCGGGATGTGCCGCCCTACACGATCGTCGGCGGCGTTCCGGCGCGCCCGATCCGCCAGCGCTTTTCCGATGAGGTCGCGGAGCGCCTGCGCCGCATCGCCTGGTGGGACTGGCCGGATGACATGATCTTCCAGCGCCTGAGCGATTTCCGCTCCGAGGCCATCGAAGCGTTTTGCGAGCGCTACGATCCGGCGTCCGGGTCCGGCCGGTAGAACGAAGCCGTCACAAAAAAGTGCCCGGTCGAGACCGGGCATTTTTCCGTCAGGTTCTTGTCGCGATCAATAAAGCGGGATCCGCTCCGGATAGCCACCCATATCGGACGGCGGATTGAGCGGCTGGCGGTCGATCGGCCGGTTGAGGTTCTCGCGCGCGAACGACGGATAGCCGATCGCCGGCGGGAATGCGTAATCCTGGAACTTGCGATCGCCCGGCAGGACTTCGGTGCCGGCATCGAGCCAGGAGCGCGTGGTGACGTAAACGCGGGTACGGCCCTGCTGATAAGAGCGGTTGGGACCGTTCGCACCGTAGTAGGGGCGGCCGTCCTTGTCGTACTGCTGCCTGGACTGGGCGTCTGCGGAGGTCGCGCCGACCGCGACGAGGACCGCCGTAGCAAGCAACATCGCGAGCTTGCTCGCAGCAGGGAATTTTCGGGTCATTGCATCCTCATCATTGTCCGCCGATGCGGCGGCTGGCGGATCGCCAAATCTGGTTACCGGCATTGTAGCCGTGACGGAGCCGCCGTCGCTAGGTCAATTGCGCCACACCGGTCCGGAATAATGCGATGCGGGGCGAAAAAGTTTCATGAAAACCAGTGTCTTGGCCGGATGATGCCACAATTGCGTAGGCGAGAGAAAATTGGCCCCCCGAACCGTCCGGGCGGAAAGTCCGGCCGACCATGCCTTTCTCGCGGAGTTCGCCGCCCGGAGGGCTCGATTTCGAGTTCGGCGACCGCCTTTCGGTCGGGGCCGATCCAGCGGAGGGTATCCCTGGGGGGCTCCCAGATCGCTGTTTTGACGCGTTTTCTTGACGCGAACCGGTATCCACTTCGCTCGAAAACGCTATAAGGGCGTTTCTCGCTTAGTAGCGCTGCCGCCTGCCTTTCCACATCGGGCGGTGGGTCGGCATTTTTCCTCGGAGAGTGAACGATGGGTTATAAAGTCGCTGTCGTCGGTGCAACCGGCAATGTCGGGCGCGAAATGCTCAACATTCTCGACGAGCGCAAATTCCCCGCCGACGAGGTCGTGGTGCTGGCCTCGCGCCGCAGCGTCGGCGTCGAAGTGTCGTATGGCGACCGTACCCTGAAGGTCAAAGCGCTCGAGCATTACGATTTCTCCGACGTCGACATCTGCCTGATGTCGGCCGGCGGTACCGTATCGAAGGAATGGTCGCCGAAGATCGGCGCCGCCGGCGCGGTCGTAATCGACAATTCGTCGGCCTGGCGGATGGATCCGGACGTGCCGCTGATCGTGCCGGAGGTGAACGCGGCTGCCATCGCGGGCTTTGCGAAGAAGAACATCATCGCCAACCCGAACTGTTCGACCGCGCAACTCGTGGTCGCGCTGAAGCCGCTGCACGACAAGGCCACCATCAAGCGCGTCGTGGTCGCGACCTATCAATCGGTATCCGGTGCCGGCAAGGATGCGATGGACGAACTGTTTTCGCAGACCAAGGCCGTCTATACCAACAGCGAACTGATCAACAAGAAATTCCCCAAGCGTATTGCCTTCAACGTCATCCCCGAGATCGACGTGTTCATGGAGGACGGCTACACCAAGGAAGAGTGGAAGATGATGATGGAGACCAAGAAAATTCTTGATCCCAAAATCAGGCTGACCGCGACCTGCGTGCGGGTGCCGGTGTTCGTCGGCCATTCGGAAGCCGTCAATATCGAGTTCGAGAATCCGATCACGGCTGACGAAGCGCGCAACATCCTGCGCAATGCGCCCGGTTGCCTCGTGATCGACAAGCACGAGCCCGGTGGCTACGTCACGCCCTACGAGGCGGCCGGCGAGGATGCGACCTATATCAGCCGCATCCGCGAGGACAACACCGTCGAGAACGGCCTGGTGCTGTGGTGCGTCTCC
>PNLC01000179.1 GCA_013822885.1 Bradyrhizobium sp. | reverse complement strand
AAGTTCGTCGTGGTCAAGAAGCCGGCGACCAAGGCTCGCAAGGGCACTAACCCCTTCACGGGCGAGGAAATGATGTTCAAGGCCAAGCCGGCTCGCAAGATCGTCCGGGCCCGCCCGGTCAAGGCCGCCAAGGACGCGGTGTAAGAAACGAAAAGGCCCCCGGCGACGGGGGCCTTTTTGCTTGCGGCGGCGCGGCTACACCACCGGCGAACGGCCGCCATCGATGTTGATGGCGGTGCCCGTGATGTAGGATCCCTGCTCGGAGGCGAGGAAGCAGGCCATGTTGGCGAATTCCTCCGCCGTGCCGATGCGCCCCAAGGGCGTGCCCTTGGCAAGGTTTTTCGCAAACACCTCGAAGTCCATCTCCGGCGCCTGCTTGGCGTGCCGCTGGACCCATTGATCGCTCATGATCAGGCCGACCAGCATGGCATTGACCAGGATGTTGTGCTCGCCGCCTTCGTTAGCCATCACCTTGGTCAGCGCCATGCCCGCCGCCCGCGAAACCGAGGTCGGCGCTGACGATGCAGCCGGCGCCTTGGCGAAGGTGTTGAGCACGTTGATGATGCGGCCCCATTTGCGCGCCTTCATGCCGGGCCATACCAGCCTGGAGAAACGGATTGCGGCAAACAGCTTGAGATCGAGGTCTTCCTGCCAGGCCTCGTCGGAAATGGTCTCGAACGCCATCGTGCGCGCGGTGCCCGCGTTGTTGACGAGGATGTCGACCGGACCGAGATCGGCAACGATCCTCTCATGCGCCTTGGCAATGTCTGAAGCCTTCGACACGTCGCAGACATAGTCGCGAACGTCGATGCCGTCCCTGGCCAGCAGTTCGCGCGCGGCCTTCAGGTCGGCCGCGCCGCGCGCGAGGATCGCGACCTTCGCACCCGAGGCGGCAAATTGCCGCGCAACTGCCAGCCCAAGGCCCTTGCTGCCGCCGGTGATGGCGGCGACGCGATCTTTCATCGTTACTTGCATGTTGTTCTCCCGCTCGCGGTCTTCCGTGCCGCTGGTTGGATCGGCTCGGACATCATCATGGTTCCGCGCGCGGGCATGATCAAGCACACTCTCGGCACGGAAGATGTCTTCAATCCATTTTTCTTGATATCGCTGGCTCGCAGCTCCGCGCGAAACATCGAACTGCAGACGTCGGTGTTCCACAGGAACCGATGATCGTGACCTGCGGATTCGCGTTCCCCTCCTATTGGTGATACCTCGCCCCGAAAGATTTTGGGGCGAGACGGCTCATGGACGGCAAGGCCGATGGCGCGGGTATCAACATCCGCGCGCTGATTTTTGCGCTGCTGGCGCTGGCCTGCGGCCACATGCTGTCGACGCTGTTGCGGACCATTCCGGCGGTCAGCCTCGACGTGATGGCCGCCGACTTCCGCACGGCGCCGCAGACACTGGCGAGCCTCACCTCGATCTATCATTTTGCCTTCGCCGCCTCGCAGATTCCGGTCGGCGCCGCGATGGATCGCTTCGGCGTCCGTCCGGTTTCCCTGAGCCTGCTGGGGGGAACCATCGTCGGCGCGCTGGCGTCGGGAATGGCGACGGGGCCGGAGAGCTTTCTGTTCGGGCAATTCCTGCTCGGCGTCGCCACGTCGGGTATGCTGATGTGCCCGATGACGCTCGCCGCCAAGCAGATGTCGGCGGCGCGCTTCGGCCTGTGGTCCGGCATTATTCTATCGATCGGCAATGTCGGCATGCTGCTGTCATCGAGTCCGCTGGCCTTCGTCGTCGAACACTGGGGATGGCGGACAGGGTTCTGGATCTCTGCAGGGTTCGGTGCCGTCGTGTCGGTTGCGGTGTTCGCGCTGGTCCCGAAGCAGCCGGCCGAGCATGCCGACCAGTCGTCGCCATTATCGCAGATGGCCGAGGTGCTGCGCATCGGCCTGTCGCGTCCGTTGCGTGGCCTGATCGCGCTGTCGCTGGTGTCGCTCGCGGCCTCGCTGGTGCTGCGGGGATTATGGGGCGGGCCGTGGCTGATGGAGATCAAGGCGCTCAGCCGCATCGAGGCGGGCAATGCGCTCGGCCTGTTCACGCTTGCCTTGATCGCGGGGCCGGTGCTGATCGGGATTCTGGATCGCAGCATCGGCCATCGTCGCGAAGTGCTGGCCGCCGCGCATTCATTTGCCGCGTTGCTGCTCGCCGTAATGGCGGCCGGAGCGCCGCATTATCCGCTGGCTGAGCTGTTCGGCATTGGCGCAATACCGGCGCAATTCGACGCGGTGTTGCTCGTCTTGATGGGCATCGCCATATCGACGCAGCCATTGCTCTATGGCATGACGCGCCAGCTCGTGGGTGCGCAGAACGCCGGCAAGGCGCTGTCCGCGATCAACCTCGCGTTCTTCCTTGGCGCGGCGCTGATGCAATCGGCAACAGGCGTGGTCGCAACAATCTTCGGATTGCCCGCAGTGCTGCTGTTCATGGCCGCGACCTTGATCGTCGGGACCATCGTCTTCGTGGCCTACACCCAGCCGTCGAAATCCTAGGTACTGCGCGCCTGCCTGCGTACCTCGTTGGCGATTGGTCTGAGTGATTCGGCCGCGGCCTGTCCCACCAGGCTGTAGCCCATCCCGCCATCGGCCCAGGCAAAGCCCGAGACGTCGCCGCCCGAATGCGGCGCCATCGGCGCGCTCTGCTCCGAGATCATCGGACGCGTCAGCACCACGAGGCGATTGCCACGATCGTCGTCATACATGAACATCGCGGCCGGACCGTGCGACGTCGCGATCAGCCGCCCGCCCATCAGGCGATAGCCCGAACCCGTCAGGTCCGGCAGCGTTACCGGCTGCCTCAGACGGTTCGACACCCACTGCACCAACTGCGCACTGTCGGATGCCCGCATCTCGACCGGCCGGACCCGATCCGGCGCATAGACGCTGTAGGAGTCGGCAGCTTCCTGTGCCAGCGCGGCAAGTCCGCCGGGCGAGGCCTGCAAGCTGCCCCGCATCACCCAGCCGCCAAGACCGCCGATGCTCAGCATCAGCATCGCTGCGACCGCCCACCAGACCGGCGAGGGCCGTCGTCGCCGGTTCTCGATCATCCGCGACAGATTGAGTTGCGGTGGCAGCGGTTCGTCCGCGATCGGGGCCAGCGCCTTGCGCAGCAGATCGCGCTGATCGGAGAAAGCCGAGACGCGCCGGGCCATGTCGGGGTGCCCTTCCAGATAGGCCGCGACTTCCGCCTCGCGCCCGGGTTCCAGAACACCGTCCACATAGGCGTGGAGATCGTCTTCCGTGATGGGCCGGTTGGTCATTTCATGCTCCGCAACTGCACCACGTTTCTAGCTGCGCCGTCCGCGCTCCCTTCGATTTCCTGCTGCAATCTTTCGCGCGCCCGCGACAGCCGCGACATCACGGTGCCGATTGGAATCTCGAGCACCCTGGCGGCGTCGGCATAGGACAGATCTTCCACTGCGATCAGAAGCAGCACGGCGCGCTGCTCGTCCGGAAGCCGCGCAAGCTTGTCGAGGACGTCCTGGTACATCAGCTTCTGCTCTTGCACGGCGTCTTGCCCGAAATCATCTTCATTGGCCTCGTCGATGGCGATGTGCTTGCCCCGGCGCGCCGCGCGGCGGAACTGGCTGAGCGCAAGGTTGTGCAGGATCGTGAACAGCCACGGGCGCGGATCGCCTTCGCGCCGCTGCCCCCAATGGCTGACGGCCCGCTCAAGACAGTCCTGCACCAGATCGTCGGCGGCGGCGCGATTGCGGACCAGCGCTCGCGCATAGCGGCGGAGCGCTGGAATCACCGGTTCGATCAGGCGCAGCATGTCGTTCATGGGGTCTGGACCTGCACGGCATCGCCGAACTTTGCGGGCTCGCCAGGCGCGATGACCAGATACCGCCGTTCTGCGGGGACGGCATTCTGAACGATCTGGCGGATCGGCCCGACCGCATTGACGATGGCCGAACCTGTCGGGTTGGTCATGAAGGCGGCAAGCGGTTGCACCGATCCGGTTCCGTCGTTCTTGTCGGCCAGCGCCAGCACGTAGCGCTGCTTCGGCTGCAGGCCGGTTACCGCTGCCTGCAAGACCTGGATCAGGCCCTGATCGAACAGCGAGACGCTGGTCGGCGGCTTTGCGCCTTTCGCTTCAGCCTTCGCGCCGAGGGTGAGGTGGGCGACCTGGCCGGCGACGCCGAGGCTCTGCAAATTCTGCCGGTCGTCCGGATTGGGCGCGGCGTTGGGCACATAGACGATGGCTTGCGGTGCCTGTCCGACCGGAATGTTCGCCACCACCGTGTTGGTGGCGGTGTCGATCGCGGCAAGCGCATCGGCGTTTTCGAGGCCGACATACATGCGCGTGCCGTCGCCGGACGGCCAGATGCCGTGCGGCAGTTTGCCGACCGGGATCGTCGCCGCTTGCGAAAAATCGCTGGTGCGAAACACCTTCACCTCGTTGGTGCCGCCGATCGTGACATAGGCGAACGTTCCCTTTGCCGTGCGGGCGAAATTGACGTGATTGGTGATCGGACCGGTCTCGATCGTCCTGATCGGGTTGAACGGGGGCTTCGCGTTGAACACCTGCGTCTTTCCGATGTCTTTCAGCGTAAACCATACCTGTTCGCCATCCGGCGTGGCGGCGATATCAGGACAGAACGGGCTTTCCTGCTTCACCCGTGCGACAATGGCGTGATCGGCGACTGACACCACGACCGTCTCCGGATTGAAGGACGAGCAGATATAGCCGTATTTGCCGTCGGGTGAGAAGATTTGCATGCCGGGGCCGGCCGGCACCTCGATGCGCCTCTTCTCGGCGTAACTCGCGGCGTCGATGACGCTGATGTAATTCTCGCCGCGCACGGTGACCCAGACTTCCTTTCCATTCGGCGTGAAGAAAGCCTCGTGCGGCGAACGGCCCACATAGGTGACATGCTTGATCGCATTCGTGGCGGTATCGATGAACGTCACCGAATTCGATCCGATTGAAACGACGGCGAGCGTCTTGTGATCGGGCGAATAGCCCAAGCCGTGGACCAGCACCTGTCCCTTGTAGAGCGGGCTGAAATTGCCGGGTTGCGGATCGCCGAGGCGGATCACACCGAGCAGCTTGTTGTCGACGGGATCGGTGACCGACACCGTGTTCGAAAACTGTTCCGCCGCGTAGACGCGGTCGCGATGGCTGATTGGAATGTCCGGGAAAGCCGCGGCGCCCGGGGCCTGGCCGGCCAGGGCTTTCGCAGGCAACATCAGGGCTGCCGCAGGCAACATCAAGGCTGAAGTTGAGGCGGCAGCGATCGTGCAGGCCAGCAGGCTGCTTCTCAAGGTCGAACAGTTCATTTTTCGGTTCCTATTTCTTCGTCTCTTCGGACTTGCTCATGTGATTGTGCGCCGGCAGCGGGCCGGCTTGCTTGGGTGCGGGAACGGAAGCCGCGACCTGCTCGCCGATCGCGAGTTTCATCGCCACGATCTCCTGGGTCTGGCTGATGATGATTTCCTGCGCGAGGCGCCGAAGCTGTTCGTTCTTGCCGTAGCGCAGTTCGAGCACGGCCATGTCGATGCCGCCTTGGTGGTGCGGCACCATCATGGCGACGAAGTCGCGATCGATGTCGCCGGTCGGCTTTACGTCCATGGCGCTCATCATCCTGGCCATCGCGGCTTCGTTTTCGGCGAGGAAAGCGCCTTCATCTGTTGTCGCCGCCTGTTGCGCCGGCGTATGAGCTTCATGCGCGAACGCCAGAGGCGGCGCGGCGAAAGCGACAAGAAGGCGCACGCCGAACACCGCCGCGCCCAGGCCGGGTTTGAGAAATCGCAGCATCGTCGCAGTACCTTTTCGGGTTCGAGTTCGAATGCTTCGCAGGCAGCGTGCATGGGGTGGTGACGCGTGGCGGCGCGTTCTATTCCATCGGGGGGCGAGGAATTTCTGCGCCATTCGATACACGTACGCGTGAAGCCCCTGGCCTCCCGGTCTGCGCCGTCGCGCGACAGCCGCGACAAAGCCCTGGGGTTTGCGGCGGGAAATCCAGCGGCTATAAAGGCTTGCCCCACCATGCTCGGAAGCCGCATGTATCCTGATTCAAATTCTTCTTCGCAGAAAATGTACGATCGCGCGCTGGCGAGCCTGCCCGGCGGCAATACCCGCACCACCGTGTTCATGAAGCCCTATCCGATCTACGCCGCGCGCGGCGAGGGATGCCGGGTCTGGGATATCGACGGCAACGTCTATATCGATTGCATCAACAACTTTACCGCGCAGATCCACGGCCACGCCCATCCCGCGCTGATCAAGGCGGCAACCGCGCAACTCGCGCTGGGATCGGCCTTCGGCCTGCCGACGGAATCCGAGGTGGATCTCGCCGAAATCCTGGCTTCGCGGCTGCCCTCGGTCGATCAGCTGCGTTTCGCCAATTCCGGCACCGAAGCGGTGATGATGGCGCTGAAGGCGGCGCGTGCGCATACCGGCCGTCCCAAGATCGCCAAGTGCGAGGGCGCCTACCACGGGTCCTACGATTATGCCGAGGTGAGCCTAGACCCGACACCGGAAGCCTGGGGCCGCAATGCGCCCGTTTCCGTGGCGTATGCCAAAGGTACGCCTGACAATGTGCTGGCTGACGTCGTCACCATTCCCTTCAACGACACCGAGGCGGCCGTCAGCCTGATCCGCGAGCATGGCGAGGGGCTCGCTTGCGTGCTGGTCGACCCCATGCCCAATCGCGCCGGTCTGGCGCCGGCCGACCAGGCCTATCTGGAGGCGCTGCGAAAGGTCACGCGCGAGGTCGGCGCGCTCTTGATCTTCGACGAAGTCATCACGTTCCGGCTGGGATTCCGTGGCGCGCAGGGCATCTGGAACATCGATCCTGACCTGACGACGCTCGGAAAAATCATCGGCGGCGGCTTTCCGGTCGGCGCGATCGGCGGCCACCGGGATGTCATGGCGGTGTTCGATCCGCGCCCGGGCAAGCCGGCCTTGCCGCATGGCGGCACGTTCTCGGCCAATCCGGTGACGATGCGGGCCGGCATCGCCGCGATGGAGCTGCTCGACCATGCGGCCTTTGCGCGCCTCGATGCGATGGGCGAGGCGGTTCGCGCCGGCATCGACAGCGCGTTTCGCCGCCACGGCGTGCCCGGCGGCACGGTGGGGCTGGGTTCGCTGCTCAAGATTCATTTTGCCGACAGGCCGATCCGCGACTATCGGTCGGCCTACCTGACCGAGGAGGAGGCGCGGCGCCAGATCGTGTTCTCGCGCGCGCTGCTCAACCGCGGCGTACTGGCCGCGGGCAATGGCTTGGTGGCATTGTCGACCCCGATGACGGATGCCGACATCGATGCGATCGTCGATGCGGCGTCGGGCGCGCTGGCGGAAGTAGCAGGCACGTTCTAAGCCACAAGCAGGAACAGTCGTGCAGCAAGAACGGGTAAGAATGTCCGCCAAGATCGATCCCATCACGCGTTCCGTCGTCCAGCACCGGCTCAGTTCGATCGTGAAGGAGATGGGCGAGGCGATGCTACGCACCTCCTATTCGCAGATACTCAACTCCAGCCGCGATTTTTCGCTGGCGATATGCGACACCGATGCGCGCCTGATCGCGCAGGCGGATCACCTGCCGGTTCACGTCGGCGCGCTGCCCTGGGCGACGATTGCGGTCGAGGAGCGATTCAAGGACGTCAAGCCCGGCGACGTCATGCTGCTCAACGATCCCTATCATGGCGGCAGCCATCTGCCCGATGTGACCGTGTTCGTGCCGGTATTCGCTGATGGAAAGCGTCTGCTCTGGACCATCGTGCGCGCGCATCAGAGCGATATCGGCGGCGGCACCCATGGCGCATACAACCCGGCGGCCACCGAGATCTGGCAGGAGGGGCTGCGCATCCCGCCGATCAAACTATACGAGGCGGGACGCCTGCGCGACGATCTGCTCGACTTGCTGGCGCTCAATGTCCGCAATCCCAGAGAATTTCGCGGCGATCTCGCCGCGATGCTGGGCGCAGCCCATCTTGGCGAGCGTCGCGTATCGAAGCTGTTCGCCGAATTTGGCGCGCCGATCGTTGAAGCCGCAATCGGTGCGATCCTCGACGCGACCGAGCAGCAGACCCGCGCGGTCGTGTCGACCTGGAAGGACGGCGTGTTTTACGGCGAGGCGTTCCTCGACGATGACGGCCATGGCCGCACGGATATTCGCATCGCGGCAAAAGTCACCAAGAAGGGCAGCGACGTCGAAATCGACCTGTCGGATTCCGATCCGCAGTCGA
>PNLC01000178.1 GCA_013822885.1 Bradyrhizobium sp. | reverse complement strand
AAGTCGCCGCTGACAGTGCGAACATGGGGCGCTTGAACAGGTCGATCGGCAGCATCGGCGCCGGATGGTCCGCATGCCTGCGGGTCATCAGCCAGCCGAGCAGCAAAGCCGTGCCAAGCGCCAGCCCGACCAGGAACAGCGGGGCCTGATGCGCCGCGCCGCCGATGCCGATGAAGAAGAGGCCGAGGCAACTCGCGGTCAATGCAGCGCTCGGAAGATCGAACGCATGCTTTGCGCGCGGCGTTTGCGGCAGGGTCTTCAGGCCGATCCAGATGGCGATTGCACCGAAAGGAATGTTGACCGCGAACAGCCAAGGCCACGTTCCGACCGAAAGAATCGCCGAGGCGATGGTCGGCCCCAGCGTGAACGCCGTTCCGACCACCAGCGCGTTGTGGCCGAAGCCGCGGCCCAGCATATGGGTCGGGTAGACGAAGCGGACCAGCGCCGCGTTGACGCTCATAATGCCGCTCGCGCCCAGCCCCTGCAGCGCCCGCGCCGCCGTCAGGCTCGGCAGCGACCATGCGAACGCGCAGCCAAGCGAGGCAAGCGTGAACAGCAGCAGGCCGCCAAGATAGACCCGCCGATGGCCGACGATTTCGCCGAGCGCGCCGAGCGGCAGCAGCGTGGCGACCAGCGCGATCTGGTAGACATTGACCACCCAGACCACCTCGGCCGGACTGACCTGGAGGTCGGCGGCGATGGCCGGCAGCGCGATGTTCGCGATCGCCGTGTCCAGCGAAGCCATCGCCAGCGCGGTAAAGATTGCAGCGACCGCCCAGCGCCGGAGTTCAGGGGGCAAGCCGTCGATTGGCGTGGATGCGGGCGGCTTTGCGGGTGCATCTGATGACATTCCGTCGGGCTCTCCACGCGAGGGGGCGGTCGCGCCCTCCGCGGCGTGTACTACGGAGGCGGGACGGGCCACAGGCACGCTGATGCATGATGCGTATGCGAAGCGAACGCCGGTATCGGAAAGAGCGACTTCCGCTTTGAAATTTCGGCTTGCTAAGGAACACCAGCTGCCAACGGATGACGGCTAGGGTGATTTTTCCAGTCGTTCGCTGAGCGCCCTCATGATCCGGGTTGCGGCCGCGAGTTCTGCGCCGTCGAGGCCCTTGGCCAGGGCGTTCGCCCAAGGCGTCTGCAGCCGGCTCGCCGCCGCGAAAGCGCCTTCGCCGCGCTCTGTCAGTACCACGAGATGCGCGCGGCGATGATGCGGGTTGGGGCGCAGCTCGATGAGATCATCTTCCCGCATTTCATTGACGATGCGCTGCACACCCTGGCGGTTGAGCCCCATGCTTCGCGCCAGCCACGCCACTGGCTGCGGGTTTGGCGTCAGGGCAATGGCGCCCAGTACTTGCCAGCGGGCGCTGGTAAGGCCGAGATCGGAAACAAGGTGGTCGCCGGCCGCGAGCAGGCGGCCGTTGAGGCGGAACACTGCCAGAAACAGATCGGTCAGGGCTGCGCCGCCGGGCGTATGTCGCTTGGCTGTCATTGACTATGAGTAACCGAATTGACAATATATTGTCAATTAGTGACGGAGTGAGTCAGAGTCATGTTTGCAGGACAGCTTGCGACGATCGTGGCCGCAGCATTCGCCGGTGCCGCGTTCTACATCAATTTCGCCGAGCAGCCGGCGCGTCTCGGGCTCGATGACAGAAGTCTCCTGAGGCAATGGAAGCCGAGCTACGCGCGCGGCTTTACGATGCAGGCGAGCTGCGCGGTGATCTCGGGCGTGCTCGGTCTGCTGGCTGCATGGCAAACCCGGGACTGGCGCTGGATCGTCGGTGCGGCGCTCATTCTCGCCAACTGGCCCTACACGCTGTGGGGCATCCTGCCGACCAACCGTGTGCTCAATGCGACCGAAGAGAACGACGCCGGTGCCAACTCACGCGCACTGGTCGTGAAGTGGGGTGGGTTGCACGCGGTCAGAACGGGTCTCGGGACCGCCGCGACGCTGGCCTATCTATGGGCGCTGAATTAGCGGCGACGGATCAGTCTGGACCTGACGTCAATCCCAGCAGCGCATAGATCCGCCGCGCATAGGCACCGAATTCATCCGTGGTCTTGATCGGCAGCGCCCGCGGGAACGGCAGTTCGATCGGGAAATATTCTGCCATGCGCGCTGGGCCGGCGGTGAGCACGGCGCAATGCGACGCCAGGAACACCGCTTCCTGGATGCTGTGCGTCACGAAAATGATGGTCTTGCCGCTTTCGCGCCAGATCCGCAGCATTTCGAGATTCATCTGTTCCCTGGTCAGCGCGTCAAGCGCGCCGAACGGCTCGTCCATCAGGATCAGCCTGGGATCGTGAATAAAGGCGCGGGCAATGGCGGTGCGTTGCTGCATGCCGCCGGACAATTGCTGCGGGTACTTGTCTTCGTAACCGGCGAGGCCGACCAGATTGAGCAGATCGCGGGCGCGGGCCCGCGCCGCCTTCATCGGCAGGCCGACGATTTCGGCCGGCAGCAGCACGTTGTCCAAAATGGTTCGCCATTTCAGCAGCAGCGCCTGCTGGAACACCATGCCGATGTCGCGTGCAGGATCGAACGGCGTCTTTGCGTTGCCGATCCTGATGGTGCCGCCGTCGGCCTCGTGAAGTCCGGCCAGGATCTTCAGCACCGTGGTCTTGCCGCAGCCGGATGGGCCGACCAGCGAGACCAGTTCGCCCTCTCTCACGTCCATGGTGACGTCGGAGACCGCGAGGAATTCCGTCCCTTTGGACCGGTAGACCTTGCGCACGTTCTGCAGGCTGATGAAGGGCTCTTCTGCCGTCATGCCAGCCATTTCTGTAAATTCGCTTTCACGAAGGCGTCGTCGGAGAGGTCGGCATGCTCGCGGCAGACGCGGTCGATCTCGGCCATCTGGCCGGGGCTGAGGCCTTCGGCGGGATCGAGGCACCAGAGCCCTTGCATCAGCCCCTGCCGCCGCAGGATCTCGTGACAGCCGGCGATGCAGCCGTGGAAATTGTTGGCGACGTCGAAGAACGCGCTGTTGCAATCGGTGACACGGGCGTCGAGCGCCAAAAGGTCGGCCGGCACGGTGTCCTTGCCGCGCGCGGCCTTGCACTTCTCGAACTGCGTGATGGCGCTGGCGGTCCAGACCGACCAGTGTCCGAGCAGGCCGCCCTTGAAATAGGTGCGGGTGGTGACGCCCTTGTCGCGCAGGTCGAACGGCAGGGTGAGATCGAGCAGGATGTGGTCGTCATTGCCGGTATAAAGCGCGACGCGGTCGAGCGCGCCGGCAACTGCCACCCCGCGCAGCACGTCCAGCGTCCGGTAGCGGTTGAACGGTGCGATCTTGATGGCGATGACATTGTCGATGGAAGCGAAGCGGCGCCAGAAATCGGCGCTGAGGACGACGCCGCCGACCGCGGGCTGCAGGTAGAAGCCGACCAGCGGGATTTCTCGCGCCACCGCCTCGCAATGCGCGATGATCTCGTCTTCGGGCGCCGATTTCATTGCGGCGAGGCTGAGCAGGCCGGCGTGATAGCCGATGCCGCGTGCGGTCTGTGCCTCTGCAATTGCCTGTCGGGTTGGCCCGGCCAGTCCCGCCACCATCGCGACCGGGCGCCTGGTCCATGAGGCCGCCGTCTCCGCCGCCAACTCGAGCACGGGCCGGTACATGCCGACGTCGCGGATCGCGAATTGCGTGGTGTGCACGCCGACGGCCAGCCCCCCGGCGCCGGCGTCGAGGTAATAGCGCGTCAGCGCCCGCTGATGCCTTGTATCGAGCTTGCGGTTCGCATCGAGAGCCAGCGGATGCGCCGGAAGCACCGTGCCGTCGGCGATCAACTTGCGGACCTCGGCCTTGATTTTGCTATGGTGCATGAAAGCGATTCCTATCCAAATTCCGGTCCGGCGACGGCAAAAGGCAGTTGCGCAGGCGTGGCGGTGGCGCCGCCCAGGCGCATGCGCTGAAACGGCCGCTCGATGTTCCAGCCTGAGCGGACGAGGCCGTCGAGAAACGCGTCATGGGCGTGAACGGCATCGAGCAGCCAGGGTCCGTCCTCGGATCTGACGATGGCGTCCACCAATGCCAATGCCTGATCGGCGTTATCGGCGAGCAGCGGGCCAATATGTCGTGCCGTGCGTCCACCGCGGATCAGGGACGCCGCCCCAGCGCTGGACACGATACGGGAACCCGCGCGAGCGCTGAATTCCGACAGCAATGAACTGCGATCGAATCCCATGGTGCGGGCATCGCGCGCGATCAGCGTCTCCAGGCTGCAGGCGGATAGCGGCCGCGCAGCCTTGGCTCCCGACGGCTTTTCCAGCCGCAGCCGGCGCAATTGCAGCGTCGAGGTGAAACCGAGCGGGCCGTAAACAGTGGCGCCCGCCGGCGTGGCGTCCAGCCAGGTCGTCAGGCCGCGCTGCTCCGCCATAGCAAGGCAGGCATCGATGAGCTTGGTTGCGATGCCCCGGCGGCGGAAGTCTGAGGTGACCAGCACCATGCTGATCCAGGCATTGCCGGCCGAGTAGGGCAGCAGCGCAGCGGTCGCCGCCAATCGGGCGCCGTCGCGCATGCCGAACACGACACCCTCGCTCAGGAAGAACCGCCAGTCGGCCTCGTTCTGGTTCCAGCCAGCCTCGGCCGACAGGACCAGCCCGGCCAGTGCATCGCCAGGGCCGAGTTCGACGATGTCGATATTCTCAGTATCGGCCATCGCGCACCTCATACTTGGTGGGCTTGCCGAGGCTGGGCATCGATCGCGACACCCAGTCTGCGGTCCAACTGACCAACTGCTCGGTGTCGACGATCGGCAGGCCGAACAGTTTTACCGCCAGCGCGGTGTTGGTCAGCCAGGCGGTCGGCTGTTCCTCGCCGGTGATGACGGGGGCGCGGCCAAAGCGCTGGCCGAATTTTGCTGCGAGATCACGCACCGCCAGGATTTCGTGGCCGCTGACATTGATCGGCGAGGTTGGCGTCTCGCAATGCGCGAGGCAGCGCAACGCCTGCGAGGACGCATCGCCCTGCCAGATGAAATTGACATGGCCGAGGCTGACGTCGATCGGCTGGCCCTGCAGCACCTTCCTGGCGATGTCATGCAGCACGCCATAGCGCATGTCGATCGCGTAGTTGAGCCGGAACAGCCGCCCGGGCGTCGAATGCTTCCTCGAGAAATACTCGAACATGCGCTCGCGCCCGACGCAGGACTGCGCATACTCGCCGGGTGGATTGGGCGCCATATCCTCGTCCGAGCCTTTGCCATTGACCGGCACGAACGGGTAAACGCAGCCGGTCGAGAACGCGACGATGCGCGAGCCTGCAAAGGCTTGCGCGACCATGGCGGGGACGTGTGAATTCATCGCCCAGGTCAGCGAGAGATCGCCCTCGGCGCCGAACTTGCGTCCGGCCATGAACACGACGTTCGGGATCTTCGGCAGCGCTCCGATCGCGGCTTCGTCGAGCAGGTCGCAGTTGACAGTCTCGACGCCGCGAACCTGCAGCCACTCCTTTACGGCAGGATCGCTGAATCGGGCGACACCGATCACGCGGCGTTCCGGCGTGGCGGCCTTGGCAAGGCCCGCGAGCGTCGGCCCCATCTTGCCGGCGACGCCGAGGATCATGATGTCGCCGTCAACCTTGCGGAGGTCGTCGATCAGCGCCTGGCTGGGGCGGCACAGCAGGTCGTCGAGCGCGGCGATGTCGGCAATCGTTGCGGGCAGGCAGTCGCGGGTCAGCAGCATGTTTTTGTTTTCCTTCTTTACTGCAACCGGATGTCACGGACGACGAACATCCGCTCGAGGCCGAGTACGAGGCCGTACAGCGCGACCCCCAGCATTGTCAGCAGCACGACGGCCATCACCATCGCCGGGGTGTCAAGCGAGGACTGCACCTGGATCATGAGGTAGCCGAGCCCCCGTTCGGAGGCGATGAACTCGCCGACGATCGCACCGGCCACCGCCAGAATCGCGCCGACCTTCATTCCGGAGAACACGTAAGGCAGCGCGCCCGGCAACTGGATTTTTCGAAACAGCGTCCAGCGCGAGCCGCGCAGCGACTTGACGAGATCCAGCAGATCCGGCTCGACCTCGCTCAATCCGCGCGCCGTCGTCAAAAGGATCGGAAAGAAGCAGATCGAGAACGCGATCAGAATGTTTGGAAAGATGCCGTAGGAGAACCAGACGATGAACAGCGGCCCCAGCGCCACCTTCGGAATCATGTTCAGCGTCACGAACAGCGGCAGCAGCAGGAGGCTGATCAGCGGCGACCACGAGAAGATCACGGCCAGCATGACGCCGACCAGCGCGCCAAGGGCAAACCCGCCGAGAATTTCCGCCGCCGTCACCGCAAGATTGGAAAGCCATGCATAATTTGGCGACCAGAGCGTCGCGACGGTCGCGAGCGGTGAGGGCAGAATGAACTTCGGCACCTGGAAGGCGTCGACCAGGACCTGCCAGAGCACGATCACGGCGAGATGCACGATCAGGATGACCGCCGCAGACCGTATCGACCGTCCGTCACCGCTGAACACCGTACGCTCCCTTTCGGCGGGCGCCGTCTTCTCGGCCGCGCCGTGCGCAATCTATCGTGGCCTCCCGCAACAATCAACCATCCGGTTGATTAGGGCCGCAGCGAATGCATGACCAGATCGACCACGTGCTTGCGGCGGGCCTGCCTGGCGGCCCGACTGGACAGGTCCTTGCCGAAGATCGCCGACAGGGTCGGCGTATTGGAAAAGTAGAAGTAACTGAGGCCTGCAATCGAGATGTAGAGGTGCACCGGGTTGATGCCCTTGCGGAATATTCCGGCCTTCACCCCCTGACCGAGGATGGTCGAAACCAGGCTGACCAGCGGCGAATGCATCGCCTCCAGTTTCCGTGAGCCGCGCACGTGCCGGGCGCCGCCGCGGTTTTCGTCGTTCAGCAGCACGATGAAGTCGGGATGCGCGGCGAGGTGGTCGAAGGAACTTTCGATCAGCTTCTTGATCGCCTGCTCCGGAGGCAATCCCTCGAGGTTGAGCTCGCGTTCCTTGGCGCGGATCTCCTCATAGACCCATTCGAGCACCGCCAGATACAGCGCGTCCTTGTCGCCAAAGTAGTGATAGACGAGTTGCTTGTTGACGCCTGCGCGCGCGGCGATCTCGTCGACCCGGGCGCCGGCGAGGCCGCTGCTGGCGAATTCGCGCCGCGCCGCCGTCAGCAGCTTCCTGCGTGTCGCGGCCGGATCGCGCCGCCGCGGCTTTATGTCGTCAGATCGTTTTTTGGGCATTTCCAACCAAACAGTTGACAAGTAGTCCTGTCCCTTGTTGCATTGGTAACCTCACGGGCGGGCGACGACAAGGTCGACTGCAAACAAGGAGAGTTGCCATGAGAGGGTTGCGAGTAGCGGGATTGGCGCTTGCGCTTCTGGTGCCGGCGGTTCCCTCCGCGGCCGCCGAGTCGGTCAACCTGATCCTGAACTGGACGCCGACAGCGGATCATTCACCTTTCTACTATGCCAAGTCGCAAGGCTGGTACACGAAAGCCGGCATCGACCTGACCATCGAGGTCGGCAAGGGATCCGGCGTCTCCTCGCTGAAGGTCGGCTCCGGCGGCTCGCCGTTCGGCATCGCCGACCTCGCGACCATGCTGGTGGCGAAGAGCAAGGGCGCCGACGTGGTTGCACTGATGAGCATCTACGCCAATACCGGGCAGACCTTCTACTGGCTGAAGAGCTATGGCGTGAACGGGCCGAAGGATTTCCCGAACCACAAGATCGGCAATCCGCCGGGCGACGCCTCGCGGGTGATGTGGCCAGCCTTTGCCAAGGCCGCCGGCATCGCGCCCGATTCAGTGAGCTTCGTCAATGTCGGCCCGACCGCGAAGATCGCGGCGCTGAAGGCCCATACCGTCGACATCATCAGCGATTTCTACAATGAGCATGATCTCAAGGCGATCGAGTTCGGATCTGATCTGGGCTATGTCAATTGGAAGGATATCGGGCTGAATCCCTACGGCAATTCGCTGATCGTCAACGGCGCTTACCTTGCGAAGAACCCGAAGCTGGTCGAGGACTTCGTCAAGATCAGCCAGAAGGCCTACGCTGCCTGCGTCGCCGACGTCGAGCCCTGCCTCAAGGCGCTGCTCGACCAGGCGTCCGGTCTCGACAAGGAAAACCAGCAGCGCCAGTGGGAGCGCATCAAGTTCCTGATGACGGACGAGCTCACCACGACCAAGGCGCTGGGCTGGATCGACGCCGAGCGGATGAAGAA
>PNLC01000177.1 GCA_013822885.1 Bradyrhizobium sp. | reverse complement strand
TGGCCGCTTCAAAAGGCCTCGTTCACGAATGCGCGAAGATATCCTCGGCCTCCCAGCCGCCGAGATCGAGCTTGGCCCGGGTCGGCAGGAAGTCGAAACAGGCCTGCGCCAGCGCGGTGCGGCCTTCGCGCGCCAGCATTGCATCCAGTCGCTCGCGCAAGCCATGCAGATGCAGCACGTCGGAAGCGGCATAGGCGAGCTGTGCCTCGCTGAGGCTGGCAGAGCCCCAGTCGCTCGACTGCTGCTGCTTCGACAAATCGATGTTGAGCACCTCGCGCACCAGGTCTTTCAAGCCGTGACGGTCGGTATAGGTGCGGGTCAGGCGTGAAGCGATCTTGGTGCAATAAACCGGCTGCGGCATCACGCCGAAGGCGTTGTAAAGCGCAGCGAGATCGAATCTGGCGAAGTGAAAGATCTTGGTGACAGCAGGATTGGCCAGCAGCGCTTTCAGGTTCGGCGCATCCGTATGGCCCTGGGGTATCTGGATCACATCGGCGCTGCCGTCACCATTCGACATTTGCACCACGCAGAGTCGGTCGCGGTGCGGATTGAGCCCCATGGTCTCGGTGTCGATCGCCACCGAATCCTTGTAACGGGACAGATCTGGCAGGTCGCCGCGATGCAGGCGTATGGTCATGCAGGTTAGCCTCGTGTCTCAGGTCGGTTCGACGGAGAACACTAGCGCCCAAAACTACGGGAGGCGAGCGGCTGGGCACGGCTTATAGGCCGGGAATTAACGATCGCATCGCGTTTTGCAATGCGCGCGGTGCATACATTTCACGCCCGCGTTGCAACGGCTCGGCTTGCCGCTTCCAGCGGTCAGCGTCATTCAGGCCGTCTTTTCATCGGACGATTTCGGCGGCTGCAGCCCCGGCTGTTGGCCCAGCGGTCAAGATTTTCGATGACGTCGGCGTGGCTCGGCCGCAGCGGACGTGGCTGCTTCTGCTCGTCCGACAGCTTGCGTGGCAGCTTGATGCTCTCGGTCATGAGTAATTCTCCAAACCCAAGAGATGTCCCTGCCAGAACAGCAATTCAACCATCAAGTATTTGTTTTTATTGATGTATTTGACTAACTTGGCGCAAGACCCTGGTTTGGTGGAACCGGCGTCAGGGACAGGCGTTGAGTAAACTACTCAATCAACCCAGTTTGGGTGTTTTCGATGTCCGAGATGCGCGGTGAACGATTGCAGGTGATGCTTTCGCCGGAAGAACTGACGGCGATCGACGATTTTCGCTTCCGGCACCGGATGCCGACGCGGGCAGCCGCGGTGCGCGAACTGTTGAAGCTCGGCCTGACGGCCCTGGCGTCCGATGGCGGCAGGATGAAATCCAGCGATTATGGCGTATTCCGCCGCGGTCCGGACGGGCACACGGGCGGCCCCGATCAGGACCGTGGGGCGTAGCGCAAGCGGCAATTGCTGCGCCGCCAAGCCGTAGTTCACAAGCCATAGTTCAATTGGCGTGAGCAGCGGGAGGACCATGCGTCCGCACGAGTCCGATAAGCACGCAATACACGAAGCCGGCAGCCAGACTGGTATGGCCGCTGAGCATCACGAGCCCAAGGCTCCAGCCGTACTTCGCGACGAGGATGCCGAGCGCAGACAACAGAGCGCAAACGCCGGCAACGCGAAGGCCGTATGTCGCGGCCGACCGCAGCGATCCGCCGAGTATATCGCGCTGCTGGCGACGCGTGGCGAACGCCAGCGCGGCGAAACCTGCCAGGCAGAGCACGAAGGCTGCGAGATGAGTCATCGCGCTCCCTCGCTGGAGGCGACGGTCATCGGCGTCGGACGGTTTGCCCTGCGCCTGGACGGGGCATTCGCCGCCTGCCGGGCCGTGCGCATGGCCAGCACGGCGTGAAGCAACGCGAGCGCCCAGCACATGATATCCATGCCGGCGAAGACCCAGTCGCCTTCGGCAAGGCTGCGCCACAGCGGACGTTGCGTCGTCAGGGCATTGAGAATCGGCAACAGCAACAGCAGCGCTGACGCCGTCCATAACTGCTCGACCCAGGCCGCTTTCACTGGACGCATCAGGGCATGCAGCAGTGCGAGGCCCCAGACGATGAAGAATGCGTTGATCTCCCAGTCGGCGCGGCCCTCCATCGGGTGCGGCAACAGGCGATTGGCCCACAGGAATGAAGTCATTGCGATCGACAGGCCGGCGATGCTCGCAATGTTCAATCGCTCCACGAGGCGGAATCCGAAATATGGGCGATCCGGATCCGGCAGCTTCTGCCGCCGTTTCACGGTCCACATGACGAGGCCTGTGCCCACCATGGCCGTGCCCATGAAGCTGACGAGAAAATACAGCCAGCGGGTTTCGGTGTCGCTGAAGCGCCCGAGGTGTAGCGCGTAAAGCACGCCCCGGGTTTCGGCCGCCGCACCTACGGCCTCACGTACCGTCAGCAATTTGCCGGTTGCGCCTTCGAACTCCATGTATTGCGGACTCATGGAAACACGGCCCGATTCCGCTCGCGCCACCGACACGCGCGCTGCCGCGTCGCCGGGGTGAACGGCGGTGATCCGCCCGACATTATCGCGGCCCCAGCGCTCCTGGGCCTGCCGCACCATGTCCTCGACCGAAGCCAGCGGTGCCTTCTGCCCGGTGGGTTTGCCCGGCTGGATGAAGGCAGTGAGTTCGGCGTTGAGTTGCTGGCGCTCTGCCGGCGACTTGAATGCCGCCATCTCGCCCCACGGCATGTACATCGCCATCAGCGTCACCAGACCGGTGTAGGTGATCATGAAATGGAATGGCAGACCGAACACTGACAGCGCGTTGTGTGCGTCCAGCCACGAGCGCTGGCCCTTGCCCGAGCGAAAGGTGAAGAAATCGACGAAGATCTTCTTGTGGGTGATGACGCCGCTGACGATGGCCACGAGCATGAACATCGCGGCGATGCCCGCAAGCCATCTGCCCCAGACCACCGGCATGTAGTGGAACTGGAAATGGAAACGATAGAAGAATTCACCGCCCAGCGTCCCGCGCGAGGTGACCCTCTGCCCGGTCACGGGATCGAAGCTGGCTTCACCGAAGCCGCGCTGGCCCGGGTTGCGGGGGGCTGTTCGCCAGAAGACGTTCGCACTGTTGTTGCGCTCGTCCGGCAGGCGAATGCTCCACTGCGAGGTGCCGGGCGCGATGTTGCCAAGCTCGTCTGCGATCCGCTGCGCCACCACGGCGCGATCGGGGACCTGGGACAGGCGCGCCAATTCCGGCCGCATCCATTGCGAGAGTTCGTCCTTGAAGTAAGACACGGTGCCGGTAAGAAACATGGCGTAGAGAACCCAGCCGAGCAGAAGGCCAGCCCATGTATGCAGGCTGGACATGCTTTGCCGGATGCCGGGGCCTTCAACTCGCACATCGTCGTCCGTGTTCACGCGTCGGTCCCTCAGGAAACAGACCAGGCCAGCGGCACCAGCGGCGCGGCCACGATGAGAAGGCCCGCCCAGGCCTTGAGCGCACTGCGCACCGCGAAGACCCAGATCACGGCGCCGGCGTAGATGGCGAAACTCGCCAGCATCCCGGTCAGCACGGCCTGCGGCCTGCTCAGCGGCAATGCGAGCACGGCGACGCTAAAGAGCGCGGCCAGGGCATAGCCGCCGACGAGCGCCGCCACGATGCGCGAGACGAGCGGGCCCGTGGCGCGGACCCGATGCACCAGGGAGATCATTTGCCCGGAGTGGCCGGCGGGCCCGCAGGAACCGTCGGCAGGCCCTTGGCATTCACGAACGTCACCGTGGTGGCGTAGCTCACGGCGTCATACTTCTCCGCGCCGTTCGCGCCTGCGCGCTCGCCTGCGTTGCGGTCGTTGAAGCTGACTTCCGCCACGTAGGTGCCCTGCCAGGGCATGTCGAACTTCACGAGGCCCTGCTCGTCGGTGTGGGCTTCCTTCGACCAGCCGGATTGGGTCACCAATGTCACCTTGGTCTTGGCCTTGGGCTGGTCCTTGAAGGTGAGCTTGAACTGGCCCTCCTGACCGGTCGGCACGAGGTCCAGCGCAAGCTTGGGCTGCTGCCCGGCGAAGCTGGTGATGTAGCGCGCCGCGGGATGGTACCAGTTGGTGACGTCCTTGCCCTGATGCTTCCAGACATACAGCGGATAGCCCGCATCCTCCGCGATGATGCCGTCGCCGGCAGCCGCCGAGAACGGCAGCGTGAAGCCGTTTGCGGTCTTGGTGGCGTCGGACTTCTGCTCGCCTTTCGTGGAGATGAGCGTGCCGGTCACCTTTGCGAACTTGTCGAGCAATCCGGGTGAAGCTTCTCGAAGGTTCTCGCCGTATTCGCCGAACCGGACGACGGCATTCTGCCCTTCGGCCTGCTCGATCCATATCTGGTGCGCCTGCACGGGCGTGACTGCACCAAGCAGGGCAATGAGGGCGATCAAGCGTTTTGTCATGACAAGCACCTTGCAACAGCATCCTGAGTAACCGGCTCGCACGTCAGCACGATCCGAATGCGACAAAGATCGCCGGAACGCACGCCCCGGCGATCTCACGAAGTTTCAAACGTTCGAGGCTCGGGGAGGACAATCCGTTTTCGGGATGACCTTCCCTGCCCTATCGGAGGCATTCGGTTAGAAATCGAATGCTGCCGACAAGATGTAGGTTCGTGGCGAACCGACCGTCACGAATGAACCGGTCGTGAGCCAATAGTTGTTGTCGAACAGGTTTTCGATGTTGGCACGTATCGTGACGGGGCGCCCGTTGAAGACCGTCGCGTAACGTGCGCCGATGTCGAACCGGGTCCAGTCGGAGAATTTCTGCCACGGATTGTTGAGGTTCGTGAGATATGAGCCCGATGTGTAGATCACGCGACCATTGAGAGAGAGGCCCGATACCCACGGCGTGTCCCAGTCGAGACTGGCGGAGAACGTCTTGTCAGGCACACCGGCCGCGTCCTTGCCGATTTCGGCGAGAGTGGATGATTTGGTGATCTCCGGACGCAGGAAGGTCGCGCTGACCATACCGCGCAGGCCCGGCATCAACAGGCCATAAGCGTTCAGTTCCAGGCCGCTGTTCTGCTGTTCGCCGTCGTAGACCCGGAAGTTGGCCGGCGTCGTGATCAGGAGCGGACGCGCAATCTGGAACACGGCGGCGGTCGTTGTGATCGTGCCCCAATCGACCTTGATGCCGGCTTCCTGCTGCTTCGACTTGAACGGGGCGAGAATCTCACCCCGGTTTGCAAAGTTGGCGGGAACGATGATGCCCTGGCTCAGACCTTCGGCATAGTTCGCGTACAGAGAGACATTCTGCAATGGCTTGACGACAATGCCGGCGAGTGGCGTGACCGCTTCCGCGCCGTAGCTGCTTGTCTGCAGACCGGTGACGGTGCTGAAGGCATCCTGTTCCACCCTCTGGTGACGAGCACCGACAGTGAAGAGGACCGACTCGTTCAGGAACGACATCGTGTCGGCGATCGCAAAGCTCCGGAGCGCGACCTCGTTGGCCTTTCGTGGCGGCAGGCGCGCGCCGGTAACGACCGGAAGCGGCGACGGGTTATAGATATTCGACGGCACCGACTGGGCCGGCGTATTGGCAACATACGCGTTGCCGTTCTCCTGGTAGTAGCCGGTGAAAGCGAAATTGACCGAATGATTGACCGGCCCGATATGAAAACGCGACCGTATGCCCGCGTTGCCGCTCGTCGTCTTGCTATAGGAGTCGTAGAAGGCGTTGATCAGCCTGAAATTGCCGAACTGGTCCATGCCCCCGGGGTATCCGGTGACACGGGAATCAGGGAACGTCTGATAGTTCTCGCCCTCGCGATAGCCGATCCCGGCATAGGCCGTCAGCGCTTCGGAAATGTCGTATTCAGCGGCTGTCGCGATGGTGTTGTCCCGCTGCTTCAGCACTGTGCCGGGGTACCAGTTGCTGCGCGCGTCGGGCACAACGGGAATGAAGGGCACGGTGGTCTGGATGCCCATCTGCGGACGGAAGTTCTTGGTGTCGTCATTCTGTGAAATGGCATCGAGCGTCCAGCGGAAGCGCTCGCCGCGATAGTCGACCCCCAGCGCACCAAGACCGGTCCGCAAGTTGCCGTTGTCGATCGAAGCTTCGCCATTGCGTCCAACGCCGTTGAACCGAACCCCCCACTCCTTGTTTTCGCCGTAGCGACCGCTGTTTTCCAGATGGACGCCGTAGCTGCCGGCGCTCATGAAGAACGGAGTGACACGCGTGAACGGTATCTCGCCGGCACGCTTGGTGACGATGTTGACACCGCCGCCGACGCTGCCGCCGGGGGCGATACCGTTGATGAGCGCACCCGGGCCCAGCAGCAGCTCGATCCGCTCGACGAAATAGGAGGGAACGCGATTGGACGAAACAAGCCCGTAAATGCCGTTCAAACCGATGTCGCTTGCGGGCACGGGGAAGCCGCGAATCTGCAGCGTGTCGTCGAACCCGTTCTGCCCCGTGGTGGCCCGGACCGAAGCATTGTTGATCAGCGTATCGGCCGCGGTCCGCGCCTGCTGGTTTTCAATCAGTTGCGACGTGTAGTTCGTCGTGCTGAACGGGACGTTCATCACGCTCCGGTTTCCAAGCAGGCCGAGCGTTCCGCCCTGAGCCAGTTGACCGCCGGCGTAGGCTGGCGCGGGAGTTCCGATCGTATGGGTTGTGCCCATCGTCGTGGCGGTCACGTTCGCCGACACGGGACGCTCGCTCGGCGGCCGCGGCGCGACGCGCGCAGAGCGCTGCGCCGTACTCCGGGCTCTCGTTGTCGTGCGCGCCGGTCGCGTTCTCTGCTGAGGCGCATCGATGGACACCGGAGGCAACACGCGCGACTCCGTGCTCTGCGCGCTGCTCTCTGAAGCTCCCGTACCGATCAGGCACAACGAAACAACGCTTGTGGCCGCACCAACATACAGGCGGCTCTTGTAGTTCTTGAAGTTATTCACCACTCGCCCCAATTCACCCAATCAATGCTGACTAGGGAAATGGAGACGCGGCGACAACCGCGCCGAATTTAGAATCGCTGTTAGAGTCGTTCCAAACTGACTTCAGGTGCTGCTGCGACGAAGAAGCGAAGTATGAAATGCGGCTGTATATGCCGGCATACTTCGTTGCGTTAGAAGTTCGAAGTCGTGCAACGTGTCGTCATCCTCTCGCGTCAACATGCCGCACAGTACGTCAGGAATGCCGCGAGCTTCGCCATCGTGTTGCGGTCAAGTTTGTCGGCGCCTTGCTGACGACCCGCGATCTTTAGAATCGTTTGAAACTGCAGCCTTGGATTCATCGACGCGTTCAGCGCGTCATAGGACTGCCGCCCTTGATGAGCCCTTGGTTGCCATGCATGTCGTCTGTGAGTTCTCGGTCGAGAGGGCGCGCGCGCCGAGGTCACTGGACTGGCCATCGATATCAGCGCAGCCCGCCAGGCTCGCCGGCCAACGCAGTGGCTTGCCCAATGGACAGCGCGGCGGACACTTCGTTGCGCATCCCGTTCGGCGGAACATCGCGCGAGGCCATGCTGCGCCCGCCCGGCATCGCCGGCGCATCACTCGCGCCCGCAATAACCGCCTGGAAAATCTCAATTTTTGGAAATGATGGTGCCCAGGAAAGGACTCGAACCTTCACGGCCGTTAAGCCACTGGCACCTGAAGCCAGCGCGTCTACCAATTCCACCACCTGGGCCTTGGGGCGGGTTAGTAAGGTTCGGTCGCACGGTTGTCAAATAGCTTCGTCACCGTCCAAATACGCTGTACAGCGGAGCCGCGTTGGCGTATCGCGAATCCGCTAACTAGCACCGATATCTCTCGAATTTTGACCGGCAGGAATCAGGCCATGAGATCTAATTTGGGATCTAACCAGGAAACGCTCGTCACGGTATTTGGCGGATCGGGCTTTCTGGGGCGGAACGTGGTCCGGGCGCTGGCGAAGCGCGATTACCGGGTTCGGGTGGCGGTCCGCCGGCCGGAACTGGCCGGGCACCTGCAGCCGCTCGGCCGGGTCGGCCAGATCCACGCCGTGCAGGCCAATGTGCGGTATCCGGCCTCGGTGGAGGCCGCGATGCGCGATGCCAGCGTCGCCGTCAACCTGATCGGCATCCTGACCGAAGGCGGTGCGCAGTCCTTTGACGCGGTGCAGGCCAAGGGAGCTGAAACGATCGCCAACGCAGCCCAAGCCGTCGGCGCGCGCATGGTGCATGTCTCCGCGATCGGCGCCGATGCGAATTCACCCTCGGCCTACGGCCGCACCAAGGCGGCCGGCGAGC
>PNLC01000176.1 GCA_013822885.1 Bradyrhizobium sp. | reverse complement strand
GCCGGCCCGCTCGGACAGCCCTGATCTTATCGATGGCGGCCACGGATGGCGGTGGATATAGCCCCAAGGGCCATTTTCGGCAAGCCGGAAATGCCCGATTTATGGGCCGTTGGGGCCGAAACAGGCTCCGCCATGCCGTTCGACAATCGGCCCGTCAGCGCCCGGCGCGGACGGCCTCGATGATGGCGATGGCGGCGCGAACGCCGCCTTCGATGTCGAGATGAGAATTATCCAGGATGTGGGCGTCGGCGGCCGCCTTCAGCGGCGCGGCAGCGCGATTCCGGTCGCGTTCGTCGCGCTTGAGGATATCTGCAAGCACCAGCGCCTCGTCGGCCTCCTCGCCACGGGCGCGGGCTTCCAGCGTCCGGCGGTGCGCCCGCACCTGCGGATCGGCGACGACGAAAATCTTCACTTCGGCATTCGGACAGATCACGGTTCCGATGTCGCGCCCATCGAGCACGGCGCCGGGCGGATCGGCGGCGAACTGGCGCTGAAAATTCACCAGCGCCTCGCGTACGCTGGCGATCGCCGACACGACGGAGGCGGCATCGCCGATGCGCTGCGATTTCAGTTCGGGATGGCTGAACTTTTCCGGATCGAGTTCCTTCGCGGCTGCCACCGCGCGCGCCTCGTCGGTGAGGTCGTAGCCGCCATCCAGCAGCGCCTTCGCCACCGCGCGATAAATCACGCCGGTGTCGAGGTGCCGGTAGCCGTAATGGTGCGCGAGCCGCTTGCCGAGCGTGCCCTTGCCGGATGCCGCCGGCCCGTCGATGGCGATGATCATGATGTCCTATTGCCTGGATGGATGCGGGCCGCGCGCGCGACGTAGCGGCCGTTCTTCGGTGAAAATGTTGCGGGAGGCAAACTCGGCGGGGCTGCTGTAGGTCAGGTATTCGCGCATGGCGTCCGAAGGGTTTTCCGCCGTAAACCAGGGGCGATCCAGACGACGCGCGGGATCGCAGACCCAGTGTGGAACACGGCCCAACCGGCGTTGCTTTGCCAGATATTCGGCGATTGCGCCCACGAGGGCATCAAGCCGGGCATCGCCTGTCAATTTCGGCTCGCGCTCGATCGACGCGTAGCGATCCCCGTCGGTTTTCGCTAAATCAAAAGTATCGATGAACTCGGCCAGGACGGCGTCCCGCGACGAACCGGCCTGAATCGTTTCAACCGCCTCAGCGAGGGTACTTGGGCGCATCGGCCGCTCCTGTGCGATTCATGTTCTTCAACAGGAACTGTTGCTTCTCGGGGGAAGCTGCGCTCAGGGGGAAGTATCGACCCAGTAAAGATATCGCGTCCTCTGCGGTCGAGATCCCGACGACCCGCATCAAATTCAGGATATCCAACCGCTCGGTTTCGCCGCGAAGCGGATCCATGATCCGGAATGCCTTCAGTTTGAGCGCCAGCAAGTATTCCGCCGAGGGAACCGACACCACAAGTCCCGTCGGCGTACCATCGCGCGGAAACGACCCGAACTCGAGATGGTCGGCGGCGCTATCGGCAAGCGGACTGAGATGAAACGCCACTCCGTCATTGAACCAGTTTTCCTGCCAGTGATTTTGCTCTGCGATTTCATGTACGACCGTTGCCAGCCACTCGGGCAGCGGGTGATCAAGTTTGGACACGTCGACATCTTCCGTAGCGAACCGGAAATTACTGGCCAACATCAGCGCCGAACCGCCGTACACGGCTATCTGCAGCTTCGCTCTCGCCTGCGCCGCCGCTCGCCCAATCCTGTCGAAGGCGTCGAGGAGCGCGTCGCGGTCGAAGCCTGCACTCATCTCGCCCGGCTCATGAAAACTCCGCCCCCAGCGAGCGCATCATCGGGATGAAATCCGGAAAGCTGGTGGCGATGAAGGCGGTGTCGTCGACCTTGACCGGCTTGTCGGCGGCCAGCCCCATCACCAGCGCCGACATCGCGATGCGGTGATCCATGTGGGTGGCGACGAGGCCGCCGCCCGGTACATGCCCGCGCCCCTCGACGATCAGGTCGTCGCCCGCGACCTCGACTCTGATGCCGTTGACGCGCAGCATGTCGGCGGTCGCCTCCAGCCGGTCGGATTCCTTGACGCGCAACTCCTGCAGGCCGCGCATGATGGTGGTGCCTTCCGCGAACGACGCCGCGACCGCGAGCACGAGATATTCGTCGATCATCGAGGGCGCGCGCTCCGGCGGCACTTCGACGCCGCGGAGCTTTGACGCCCGCACGCGCAAGGTAGCCATCGGCTCGCCGGCGTCGCCGCGGACTTCGCTTTCCTCGATGGAAGCACCCATCTCGCGCAGCGTCGCGAACAGGCCGGTGCGGAGCGGATTGGTCATGACGTCGGAGAACACGATGTCCGAGCCCTCGACGATCAGCGCCGCCACGATCGGGAATGCCGCGGACGACGGATCGGCCGGCACCACGACATCGGCGCCGTGCAGTTCGGGCTGGCCAGTGAGCGCGATCCTGCGGCCGTGGCTGCCTTCATTCGCCGTGACGATTGCGGCGCCGAAATGTTTCAGCATCAGCTCGGTGTGGTCGCGGCTGGCTTCCTGCTCGATCACGGTGGTGACGCCGGGCGCGGCGAGCCCCGCCAACAAGACCGCCGACTTGATCTGGGCCGATGCCACAGGCGTCCGGTAGAGGATCGGAAGCGGATCGCGAGCGCCGTGCAGCGTCAGCGGCAGACGGCCGCCTTCCCTCGCCTCGCCGGCCTTGGCGCCCATCAACTCCAGCGGATCGAGGATCCGGCGCATCGGCCGGGAACGCAGCGAGGCGTCGCCGTCGAAAACCGCCGTAATCGGACATCCGGCCACTGCTCCCATCACCAGCCGGCAGCCGGTACCGGAATTGCCGAAATCGAGCGGGGAGGCCGGCTGGGCGAAGCCTGCCACCCCCACGCCCCTGACCTGCCAGGCAAACGGCCCGGTCCGCTCCACCCCGGCGCCCAGCGCCCGCATCGATTTGGCGGTATTGAGGACGTCTTCGCCCTCCAGCAGGCCGGAAATGGTGGTTTCGCCGACCGAAAGCGCCCCCAGGATGAGGGCGCGGTGCGAGATCGACTTGTCGCCGGGAACGCGGACTTTCCCTGTCAGGGGGCCGCTGGAACGGGATTCCAGTGGAGTGGGGGTAGTGGAGTGGGCCAAGATTGTGTCCTCTGCGCGGGCCGCAGTATCACATGGGCCACACGGCGTCACGCGGCCGTCAAATGCGCCAAAGCGCTATTGACAGCAGCCCCTCAACTAGCCAAGTGAAGCACCGTTTTTCAGAAATTCCCAGGATCCACACGTGGCCAAATCCGATCTCGGAACCAAGCGCATTTGCCCGACGACGGGTAAGAAGTTCTACGACCTGAACAAGAATCCGGTGATTTCGCCCTACACCGGTGAGGTTGTGCCGATCGCGCCGATTGCGCCGCCGCGGGCCGCTCGCGGTGATGCCGCGCGCGCCGCCGCTGCTGCCTCGGCGACCGCTGCTGCCGATGCGCCGGAGGCCGCGGAGGCCGAAGAGTTGGTTTCGCTCGAGGAGGCCGATGCCGAGGAGAATACCGGCAAGGTCAAGGCCGTGGTTCCCGAGTCGGAAGACGACATCGAGGTCGACGAGACCATCGAGGACGATGATGACGACGATTCGACCTTCATTCCGGATGAGGAAGAGGGCGATGAGGACGTCACCGATATCATCGGTGATGTCGGAAACGACGAAGAGACTTGAGATCGGCCCTGAACTGTGTTCTGGGTCTCCTCCGCAAGTCGCCCAAGGCTAGCGGGAAGCATAGTCCGAGGGACCGTGCCGCGACTGTAACGGGGCCATAGCTCAGCTGGGAGAGCGCTTGCATGGCATGCAAGAGGTCGGCGGTTCGATCCCGCCTGGCTCCACCAGCCTTCGCTTGCTTCGCAAGCTACGGCTCGGCGAGCCAGCCGAGCTCCATCGTAGCGAAGCAAGCGAAGGCTGCCGCGGCGTAGCCCGCAGGGCGAAGCCGGGCTCTATCCGATTATCCCTTCAGCCTGGCTCAAAGCGCGATATCCTGCGAGCAATAGTGGCATGTGCCAGCAGGATGACCGATGAAGTACGTCTACATTCTCGAAAGCCTCGATTCTCTCCACTTTTACGTCGGCATCACCAACGACCTTCGTGCGCGGCTGGCAAAGCACAATGCAGGCGAAGTGCCCCACACGTCGAAGTACGGGCCGTGGAGGATCAAGACATACGTCGCATTCAGCGACGAGACGCAGGCTGCAGCATTCGAGAAATACTTGAAGTCCGCCTCCGGCCGCGCCTTCGCCAAGAAGCGCCTTTAGCTCGCCTACTCCCCCAAGACCTTATTCAGCTTGTCGCGCAGCGCGACGATCTCGTTCTTCATCGTTACCAGTTCTCCAATTGAGCATGCTGACGCCGCGAGGATCGATTGCGGCACGGCGCGTGCTTTCTCGCGCAGCGCGTCACCCTTGGGCGTGAGCGCGATCAATACCTGCCGCTCGTCTTCGGCGTTGCGCGTTCGCTTGATCAATTCGGCTGCCTCCAGGCGCTTGAGCAGCGGCGTCAGCGTGCCTGAATCCAGGAACAGGCGTTCGCCGATATCCTTGACCGGCACGCCGTCGCGCTCCCACAGCACCAGCATGACGAGATACTGCGGATAGGTCAGCCCGAGCTGATCGAGCAGCGGCTTGTAGACGCGGTTGAATGCGTGCGCGGTCGAATAGACCGCGAAGCAGAGTTGATTATCGAGCCTGAGCGGCAGGTCGGCCGCGTGTTTTCTAGCCATCACAACCTCGTCATCGGGCAGCGCGCCTACTACGATCTGGGCCTCTAAGGGCTTGATTTCAATTGCATACAATTGAATTGCGCAATTTGCAATGATCTAGATTGCATACAATCTAATTGCGTGCAATATAACTGCATCGAAACGGCGAAACCTGAGGGAGACCGACATGTCAGTGAATGTGCTCTACAAGACCAGCGCCAAGGCCACCGGCGGCCGCGACGGCACCGCCGCAACCCTCGACGGCGCGCTCGACGTCAAGCTTTCCACGCCAAAGGAACTCGGCGGCGGCGGTGGCACCGGCAACAATCCCGAGCAGCTGTTCGCGGCCGGCTATGCCGCCTGTTTCATCGGCGCGATGAAGTTCGTCGCTTCGCAGGGCGGCCCGAAGGTTCCTGCTGACGCCACGGTGACTTCCACCGTCGGCATTGGACCGCGTTCCGAAGGCGGCTTTGGGCTCGACATCGACCTCGCCGTCTCGTTGCCTGGCGTTCCCAAGGCGGAAGCTGAAGCGCTGGTCGCGAAGGCGCATCAGGTATGCCCCTACTCCAACGCCACCCGCGGCAACGTGGATGTGCGCCTGACGGTCGTGTAACGACCGGCGGTCATGTAGCGACCGGCGGTCGTGTGACGCCGACACCTGAATGGCCCGCCGCCACATCCGGCGGGCCATTCGCCCACGGAAGATACCGCGCTGACAAACCGTCATGCGCCCGTGCGCGCGACCCCATTGCTGCCGCGCCGGAAGACCGCTAGCTCAGGGAACTACATTTCACCCTGAGCGAAGGTTGATTCCATGAGTTCACAAGCCGCTCCCGGCGCAATGACCGGCCTGCGCGTCGTCGACCTCACGCGCGTGCTCGGCGGCCCCTACTGCACGCAGATCCTTGCCGACCACGGCGCTGACGTCATCAAGGTCGAGCCGCCGGCCGGCGACGAGGTGCGCGACTGGGGCCCGCCCTTCCACGAGGAGGATGCGGCCTACTTCGTCGGCATCAACCGCAACAAGCGCTCGATCGGCCTCGACCTCGCCTCCGAAGGCGGGCGCGCCGTACTGCTGAAGATGCTGGAGACGGCCGACGTCCTGATCGAGAATTTCAAGCCGGGCACGCTCGACAAATGGGGCATCGGCAACGACGTGCTGCGCGCGAAATTTCCAAAACTCGTGCATTGCCGGATTTCCGGCTTCGGCGGCGATGGCCCGCGCGGCGGCAATCCCGGCTATGACGCCATCATCCAGGCCATGACCGGCATGATCGCGGCGACCGGCTCGCCGGAGAGCGGTCCGATGCGGATCGGTGTTCCTCTGGTCGACATCACCACCGGGCTTTACGCGGCGATCGGCATCCTCATGGCCCTGTCGGAGCGGCAGCGTTCGGGTCTCGGCCAGTTTCTGGAAACCACGCTGTACGAAACCGGCCTTGCGATCATGCATCCGCACGCTGCGAACTATTTCATGCATGGCAAGCCGCCGGGGCTGACCGGCAACGAGCATCCCAACCTCGTACCTTATGCGGTCTTTCCGACCAAGACCGACAACATCTTCATCGGCGTCGGCAATGACGGCACCTTCCGCAAGCTCGCCAAGGAGATCGGCAAGCCAGAGCTCGGCACCGATCCGCGTTTTGCCCGCAACAAGGACCGTATCGCCAATCGCGACGCGCTACGCGTCGAACTGGCCGCCGTGTTCAGCCAGCACGAGGCCGAGCCGCTGTGCAATCGCTTGCTCGCGGCCGGGCTGCCGGCGGGCCCGGTACAGAAGATCGACCAGGCGCTGACCAATCCGCATACGCTGCATCGCGGCGATATCATCGAGAAGGATTGGTACAAGGGCGTCGCCTCCCCGATCCGGCTCGAGCGGACCAAGCCCAGCCTGCGCCGGACGCCGCCGAAATTCAGCCAGCATACAGCCGAGGTGCTCGGCGAGTTCGGCTATTCCAACGGCGAGATCGATGCCCTGGTTGCCAAGGGCGCGGTTTGCGGCACTGAGCGCAAGCGTTGAGTTTGTCGTATTGCGGACGGGCTGCAGCGATTCTTTTCGGTGCGCCGCTGAAGCCGGGACCAAGGCTCACATGCTGACGTGCAATGTTCCGTGGCCCGGCCCTGCGGCGCATTGCTTCTTGCCGCGCCTCTGGGCACGCTGCCTTTTGCGAAGCAAGTGCCGATGCGTCTTCGCCTATTTTACGGCTTTCCCAGGCGCACGCTTCCCCGATACGATCCTTTCGCCTATACGGTCATTTGCACGTCATCCGGCGCTGTTATCGCGCGAAATGAAGGTGACGACCCCAACCCGGAGGAACTCCATGGCATTTCGACAATTCGGCCCAGCGGCGGCAGTGACTGTTGCGCTGGCGCTGGCAACGCCTGCCCACGCTGTGACCGAGATCCAGTGGTGGCACGCCATGACCGGCGCCAACAATGACGTCGTCAACAGGCTCGCCGAGGAATTCAACGCCAGCCAGTCCGACTACAAGGTGGTGCCGTCCTACAAGGGAAGCTATCCCGACACCATGAACGCCGGCATCGCCGCCTTCCGCGCCGGCAACGCGCCGCATATCATGCAGGTATTCGAGGTCGGCACCGCGACCATGATGGGCGCCACCGGCGCGATCAAGCCGGTCCACGAGCTCATGAAGGACGCCGGAGAGCCGTTCGACCCCAAGGCGTATCTGCCGACCATCACCGGCTACTACTCGACATCGAAGGGCGAGATGCTGTCCTTCCCCTTCAACTCGTCCTCGATGGTGATGTGGATCAACAAGGATGAATTGAAGAAGGCCGGCATCAACGAAATCCCGAAGACCTGGCCGGAAGTATTCGACGCGGCCAAGAAGCTGAAGGCCGCCGGCCATGACACCTGCGGCTTCTCCAACGCCTGGGCGAGCTGGGCGCATATCGAGCAGTTCTCGGCCTGGCACAATGTGCCGATCGGCACCAAGGCGAACGGCCTCGACGGCTTCGACACCGAGCTGAAGTTCAATTCGCCGCTGCACGTGAAACACCTGCAGAACCTCGTCGACCTCCAGAAGGACAAGACCTACAGCTATGGCGGGCGCGGCAGCGCCAACGAGGCCCGCTTCTCTTCCGGCGAATGCGCGATCTTCCTGACCTCCTCGGGCTATTACGGCACCGCGAAGGCCACCGCCAAGTTCGACTTCACCTCGGCGCCGATGCCCTATTACCCGGATGTCCAGGGAGCACCGCAGAACTCGATCATCGGCGGCGCTTCGCTGTGGGTGATGGGCGGCAAGAAGCCGGAAGAGTACAAGGGTATTGCCAAGTTCTTCACCTTCCTGTCCGACACCAACCGCCAGGCCGACCTGCACCAGAAGTCCGGCTACCTGCCGATCACCAAGGCGGCCTATGAGAAGTCGATCAAGGATGGCTTCTATGAGAAGAACCCGATCCTGCAGACGCCGCTGAAGGAACTCACCAACAAGGAGCCGACCGAGAATTCGCGCGGCCTGCGCTTCGGCAACATGGTGCAGATGCGCGATCTCTGGGC
>PNLC01000175.1 GCA_013822885.1 Bradyrhizobium sp. | reverse complement strand
GGGCGACAGCATGAGCGGCGAGATGGGAATCGGCCCGATGGGCAGTTTCCCCTTCACCGGCACGCGGGTGTAATCCGATCGCGAGGAGGCCCTGGCGCGCGTCCTCGTTGTTCATGCACGCACAGGATGACATTGCTTTCGATTGCCGCTCTCGCCTCGCAGGCGGGTGCGGCGACCGGTTTACGACCAGATTTGCATCGGCAAGCCGTACGCATCGCGCGGCGGCATCCCTTCCGGGACACAGCCGGCGACATCGCGCGCAGCAATCGCGACCGCGCAGGCGTCAAGAACATCGTCGACCTTGGCTCCGGTGCCGATACGCGCGTCGGTCAGCCACCTGTCGATTTCCCCGATCCCTTCCCGCTTGAGCAGCGCGCTGCGAAGATCAATCCCGGCCTCGGTCTTCTTCGACGGCAATGGCCGGCCATTGTTCAGGCGTAGGAACACCAGTTCGGGGTGAGTTTCCCGGATATCGCGCGAGCGATTGGCGCGCAGGAACGTATCCACCTCCATGATCTTCGGCCCGAGATGCCATAGCTGGCGCGAAACCCGCTTCTGGCCGCGGAGCAAAGCGTCCCGGTTGGCATGATCTGGATCGGAGAATTCCAGCCAGAGCCAACGCCGCGCGCCCGTGAACACCCGAGACGAATGCGGCCGCAACTTCTCGCGGGCCAGGCGATCGCAGGTCCGCTCGCCGTCGTCAGCCATGCCGATGGGAATGTCGATCGCAGCTCGGTCGAACCCGGTGGAGAGCGCCTCGGCAATGTCGCGGCAGAAGCTGATTTCGTGAATGTCGCCGTCGAGGAGCACGGCGACCCAACCCTTGCTGTATCCGTCGAGGCCGAGCACCCTGGAGCAGGCCTCCGAGTTCACTTCGGCCGGCTCGGCACGATCGCGATCGGATTGAAGGTGTAGACCGCCTCGCCATGCTGGTTATAGGCGGTCCATATGACACGGGCGACGCCGTGCGGCTTCGAGCGCGAAGGCACCAGTTCCACCAGCTCCCCTTCGAGATGAATGAAATCGCCGGGGCGAACCGGCTTCAGCCAGCGCAGATCGTCGACGCCAGCGCCGAACAGCGGATGCGGCCCGAACGGCTTCGTGCTCGCCGCGAGCCGCATGGCGATGGCCGCCGTGTGCCAGCCTGACGCGGCCAGCCCGCCGAGGATCGTCTTCTTCGCCGCCTCGTCGTCGAGGTGAAAGGGCTGCGGGTCATACTCCCTGGCGAAGCGGATGATGTCGTCCTTTGACACCATCACCGCTTCGCTCTTGAAGCGCATGCCAACCTTCAGGTCGTCGAACCACTCGACCATGCTGCTCACTACCCCAGATTCAATTCCTTGAAGAAGTCGTTGCCCTTGTCGTCGACGATGATGAAGGCCGGAAACTCCTCGACCTCGATGCGCCAGATCGCTTCCATGCCGAGTTCGGGATATTCCACCACTTCGACCTTCTTGATGCAGTGCTCGGCGAGGTTCGCCGCCGCGCCGCCGATCGAACCGAGATAGAAGCCGCCGTACTTCCTGCAGGCCTCGCGCACCGCGACCGCGCGGTTGCCCTTGGCCACCATCACCATCGATCCCCCCGCCGCCTGAAACTGGTCGACGAAGGAATCCATCCGCCCCGCCGTGGTCGGGCCGAACGCGCCGGAGGCATAGCCGTCGGGCGTCTTGGCAGGACCGGCGTAATATACCGGATGGTTCTTGAAATAATCCGGCAGCGGCTCGCCCTTCTCCAGCCGCTCGCGCAGTTTGCCGTGCGCGGAATCCCGCGCCACGATCATGGTGCCGGTCATCGAGACCCGGGTCTTGATCGGATACTGCGACAGCGTCGAAAGAATCTCCTTCATCGGCTTGTTGAGATCGATCTTTACGACCTCGCCACCGAGCGACTGCTCGACCGCCGGCAGATACTGCGCCGGGTTATGCTCGAGCTCTTCGAGATAGACGCCATCCCTGGTGATCTTGCCGAGCACCTGGCGGTCCGCCGAGCAGGACACGCCGAGCCCGATCGGCAGCGACGCGCCGTGACGCGGCATCCGGATCACACGCACGTCGTGGCAGAAATACTTGCCGCCGAACTGCGCGCCGACGCCGAGCGACTGCGTCATCTTCAGAATCTCCTGCTCCATCTCCAGATCGCGGAACGCGTTGCCGTCGGCCGAACCCTGCGTGGGCAGCGCATCGAGATAGCGCGCGGACGCCAGCTTTACCGTTTTCATGCAGAGTTCGGCGGAAGTGCCGCCGATCACGATCGCGAGGTGATACGGCGGGCACGCCGCGGTGCCCAGCGTCAGCACCTTCTCCTTCAGGAACGCCAGCAGGCGGTCCCTGGTCAGCACGGAAGGCGTTGCCTGGAACAGAAAACTCTTGTTGGCGGAACCGCCGCCCTTGGCCATGAACATGAACTTGTAGGCCGAGTCTATTTCTGAAGAGCCGCCCTCGGCGTAGATCTCGCACTGCGCCGGCATGTTGTTGGCGGTGTTCTTTTCCTCGTACATCGTCAGCGGCGCCACCTGCGAGTAGCGCAAATTGCGGCGCAGATACGCGTCGCGCGCGCCTTCGGAAAGCGCGGCCTCGTCGTCACCGTCGGTGATGACGTTGCAGCCCTTCTTGCCCATGATGATCGCGGTGCCGGTATCCTGGCACATCGGCAGTACACCGCCGGCGGCGATGTTGGCGTTCTTCAGAAAGTCGAAGGCGACGAACTTGTCGTTGTCGCTGGCTTCCTTGTCATCCAGGATCGAACGCAGCTGCTGCAGGTGTCCCGGCCGCAGATAATGATTGATGTCGCCGAAGGCGGCTTCCGACAGCGCCCGCAGCGCTTCCCGCGATACCACCAGCATGTCCTTGCCCAAAACCTTCTCGACCTTCACGCCCTCGGCCGTGATCTTCCTGTAGGGCGTGGTGTCAGCACCGAGCGGAAACAGCGGCGTGTGCTTGTAGGGCGGAACGGGCTTCTGGTCGGGAAAAGCAGTCGGGGCGTTCATGTCGATATCTCGGGTTGGAGCCGGCGGCGGTCAGAACGGTGCCGCAGCGATAGACCCGTTCTAAGCATTTTTTGGACAAAAGGAAGCTTCGGGGCTCCCGTCGTTCTGCTGCCTCCCAAATGGGTGCCCCCTCCGTATCCTACTGGCTTCCGCCCTCGCGGTCCTGCGCTCCGTGAAAGACGGCCGTTACGACAATTCTCTCCTGCTCCCGATCGACTTCGTACACCACCACATATGGCAGCCGCGGTACCACCCATTCGAACGTGTCGGGATCGCGGCCGACATGGCCAATAAAGGGAAACGAGATGAGCAGTTCTATGCTGCTAAACAGCCGGTCCGTCACAGATCTCGCGGCCACGGGATTATCCTGGGCAATCCAGCCAAAGATGTTTTCGAGATCGGCAATCGCCTGATCGTCGAAGACGAGTTTCATTGGATGCTACGAGCCCAGCCGTCCGATGCGTTCCAGGGCTTCGGCGTGCGACAGAAGTTTGCGGTTAGGATCGGCGCGACGGCGGCCAACTTCGGCCACTTGCGCATCGGTCAAGCGCATGTCCCGCATGTGCTTGACATAGTCGAGCAACGCGCCCGCCGCAGCGTCCTGCTCGCCTTCCGGTAATTGCTCGACCTGACGCACGGCTTGTTCGAGGAGCTTTGTCATGAGGGTAGTCTATCACATTATGTGCGCGAAATCACCATGCCCCCTCTCCGTGGGGTTCCGAACCCACCATCAAGATCGAGTTGACTTCCGGGCGCGACCCTTGCAGGAAATCCGCGCGCGGGTTTCAATGAGGCAAAGGGGCATTCACCGATGGCTTTGGGATCACGACTTCGCCGACCGACCCTGCTTGCCGCAACGCTGGCACTGCTCGCTGTGTTCAGCGCATCGCCGGCGCGGGCCGATCGCTGCGAGGATATCGCCAAGGAGCTGAAGGGCCAGATCGAGGGCGTCAAGATCAGCGTCAATACCGGCCGGATGATCTATCTGTCGCATCCGGCCGCGAAAGAGCTGTCGATCGGCTGCCGCGGCAGCAACTATGCCATCGAGTTGTACGCCAAGGCGGACCGCAAGCCGAGGCCGGAATTCTTCGCGCTCGTCGCGTCCGCCAGCGCCATCATCTTCACCATTCCGAAGTCCGACGCGCTGACCGGCACTTCGCGCTGCATCAGGCGCATGGGCCTGCTGCGCGGTGACAAGGTCTCGATGCGCTTCCGCCGCCTCAACATGGAATGCACGCGCACCAGGAAAGAGGCTTCGATCGTGGTGACCCGCGGCAAGGACGAATAGCGCGCGGCAACAGCCGGACCGCCCGCGCATCCGAACCCGTACAATTCTAATGAAATCCTGAGCCCCGCCTTCACCATCGATCGGGATTGGCCGGAGTTGGCGCGGCAGTAGACGTTCAAATTCACCAATCGTTCGTTTCAAACCGGCCAGTGTCGGCGACAACGAAAAGGATGGTTCCGATGAACGTGTCTGCTGTCGCCACAACGGTGGTGGTCAAGCCGCCTGAAGTTCCGGTGTTCAAGGCCCCCGACAACACACCCGACGTGCAGAACGGCGCCCCCGCCGACGGCACGCGCACGGCGCGGCCGGCGCCGTTGGCTCCCCTGCCGCCCGGACAGGGAACGCGGATCGACCGGCTGGCGTAACGGCACGCAGGCCTGCCCTGCGGGTCGCGACAAGTTCGCCGAAAAGCGCACGATCATGCCGTGGGTGATGGAACCCGCGCATGATCGCAAAGCTCCTTTTGCAAAACACCATATTCATCGTCGCGATCGGCGCGCTGCTGTTCGCTGCGGCAGGCTGGCCGCAATGGCCCGCGGCATGGGTGTTCCTCGCCATCGGCGCCATCCTCGGTACAGCGGCGTGATGCTGTTTTTCCTCGGCGTATCGTGCTGCTCGGGTCGTGGTGGGGGCTGGCGATCGCGCCGCTCTTCGCCGTCCTGTTCGCCGTTCGCGTCCGCATCGAGGAGCGCGCTCTGGTCGAAGGCCTGCCCGATCATGCTGACTACGCCGCACGCGTGCGGTATCGTCTGTTGCCTGGACTCTGGAACAACAACGATGGCGGAGACGGATGCCCGATAGCAAGACCTACACCGGCGGCTGCCATTGCGGCCAGGTGCGTTTCGAATGCACCACGGATCTTTCGATGGTGACGGCCTGCAACTGCTCGATCTGCACCAAGAAGGGGCTGCATTTCACCTTCCTCGATCCGAAGAGTTTTCAGCTCCGTGCGGGCGAGGAAAACCTGAAGGAATATCTCTTCAACAAGCACGCGATCCACCACCAGCTCTGCGTCGATTGCGGCGTCGACGTCTTTGCCCGCGGCAAGAAGCCCGACGGATCGGACGTGATCGCGCTGAACGTGAGCTGCATCGACGGCATCGAGCTCTCGAAGCTGAAGATGACGCCGGTGGACGGCAGGAGCATGTGAGGACGACACTACTCGTCATGCCCGGGCTTGACGGAAAGAGTTGGGTTCCGCATCACCCATCCAGCTCCTTGTACCGCCGGAAAATCCCCTCCTCGTTGAACGCGATTCGCCGGTCGCTCGCGAGGTAAGCCTTGATGTTCGGCCGCGCCGCGACGCGGTCGCGCAGGTCGACCAATCCCGGAATGTCCGGCTCGAACGCCTCCATGCGCTTTGGAAAAGCGTAGCGCAATCCTTCCACGATCTGGAACAGCGAGAGGTCGACATAGGTCAGGCGGCCGCCGGTGACGTAAGTCCCGCCATTGGCCTCCAGCAATCCTTCGAAATAGCCCAGGTATTTCGGCACGCGCGCCTGCCAGAAGTCCTCGGAGCGCTTCTTCGCCGGAGCCTTCTGGTCCTCGTAATAAAGCGATGGCCCGAGTGGATGATGGGTGTCGTGGATTTCTAGCACCAGGTCGGCGATCGTGAGTTGCAGCTGGTGCACCGACAATTTGCCGGCTTCCGCCTTCGGCGCCAGGCCGTGGCGCGATCCCAGATAGAACAGGATGTTGGCGGTCTGCCCGATCACGAGCTTGCCGGCTTTCAGGAATGGCGGCGCAAACGGCGGGGTTCCCTTCCCTGCCTCCATCATGCGCGTCATCGCGGCCATGCCGTTGCCGCTGCGGGCAACATCGGCGTAACCGGCCCCGGCTTCTTCGAGCGCGAGGCGGACATATTCGCCGCGGCCCTGAATGCTCGGCCAGTAGTAGAGTTCGTAACGCATCGCCGGACCTCCTGATGGCTGTCTGACAAGCTTAACAAATAATTGCTGTTCCGGTTCGTCACGCTCGTCCGAGGCACCAGCGCGCTTACCGTTCCTCAACGGTGTTTCGCGACAGGCGGCATTCCGGCCGCCGCCGACGCAACCGGTTAACGGTCGCCCCGTACCTTGTTCTGAGGGGAAGCCGAGCCATGTCACAAGCCGCCACCTATGCGTTTGCCTACCACCAGCTGCTGGTGGTGATTGCGGGCGCCGTGTGCCTGTTCGGGACCTGGGTCGGCATGCGCCACTTCGCCCGCGCCCGCGCCACCTCCGGCACCACGCGGATCGGCTGGCTGTTCATGGCCTCCGTCGGCACCGGCGTGGCGCTGTGGGCCTCGACCTTCATCTCGATCCTGGCGCTCGACCCATCGCTCGATTCCGGCTTCGAGCCGGTTGCGACCGGCGCCGTCCTCGTCATCGCCATCGTCGCCTGCCTGATCGGCTTCGAGATCGGCAGCCGCCATTTCACGCTGGCCCCGGAAGCGGGCGGCCTGGTGATGGGCGCGGGCATTCTCGCGATGCACTTCATCGCCTTCCGAGGCTGGCACATCGCGGGACACTTCGACTGGAACATCTTCGGCGTCGTCGTAACCTTCCTACTCGGCCTCAGCCTCTCGGCGCTCGCGGTCAACCGCGCCAACCGGCCGGTGACCCGCTGGTGCCGCCATGGCGCGGCGATCGTGCTGGCGTTCATGATCTGCGCGATGCACTACGCGCTGACGGCGTCGACCTCGGCAATTGTCGATCCGTCGGTCGTGCTGCCCGGCTATGTGATACCCGCGCATATCCTCGGCCTGGCCACGGTCTGCGCCGTGCTGCTGGTGATGGGCTCCGGATTCTCGACCTATGTCATCGACCTGAAGCTGCGCACCGAATCGGCCGACCGGATCCATCAGCTCTCGTTCAACGATACCATGACCGGCCTGCCGAACCGCATCGCCTTCAACGAACGGCTGGCGTTCGACGCCGCCGAGGCCCATGAGAAAGCCCACAAGCTCGCCGCGTTCTCGATCGATCTCGACGGCTTCAAGGACGTCAACGATGTATTCGGTCATGGCGCCGGCGATCTGCTGCTGATCGAGGTGGCCGATCGGATGCGGCGGATGCTGGGCCCCGGCGAGTTTCTGGCGCGCCAAAGCGGCGATGAGTTTCTCGGGCTGCAAACGTCGGGCAATCATCCGCAGGACGCCCAGGGTTTGCCGAGCGCATCGCTGCAGTGTTCGCGCAGCCCTTCGGGATCCACGACCAGCAGGTCAGCCTCACCGCCTCGATCGGCTTCTCGATCTTCCCGGTCGACACGCCCGAGCGCGACCAGGTGCTCAGCAATGCCAAGCTCGCGATGCACCGGGGCAAGAGCAAGCAGCGCGGCCTGATCTGCCAGTATCACCGCGAGATGGACGACAGCGCGCGTGCCCGCCGGGCGCTGGCGCGCGACCTGCAACTGGCCACGGAGCGCGGTGAACTTGAACTGCATTACCAGCTGCAGACCACGCTTCGTGATGGAAAAATCTGCGGCGCCGAAGCCCTGATGCGATGGCGGCACCCGAAGCGCGGCATGATCTCGCCGGCGGAATTCATTCCGCTCGCAGAGGAAACCGGGGCCATCGTGGCGATGGGCGAATGGGCGCTGCGCACCGCCTGCCGCGACGCCGCCGGGGGCAAGATTCCGGGCACCGTCGCCGTCAACCTGTCGCCGGTGCAGTTCGGCCGCGACGATCTCGCCGAAACTATCCACTCCATCCTGCTGGAGACCGGACTTTCGCCGCGCCGCCTGGAAGTGGAGGTGACCGAATCGACCATCATGTCCGACCAAAGCCGGGGCCTGCACATCCTGCGCAAGTTGAAGGCCATGGGGATTTCGGTTTCGATGGACGATTTCGGCACCGGCTACTCGTCGCTGGCGACGCTGCACGCGTTTCCGTTCGACAAGATCAAGCTCGACCAGTCTTTCGTGAAACGGCTGCCGGAGGATGCCGCTGCGGCTGCGATCGTCCGCACCGTGCTGGCGCTGGGCGCGAGCCTTGGCATGCCGGTGCTGGCCGAAGGCATCGAGACTGAAGCGCAGTGGCAATTCCTCGA
>PNLC01000174.1 GCA_013822885.1 Bradyrhizobium sp. | reverse complement strand
TGCGCTGTCGTTCGGCGTGTTTCGCGAAATCGCCGCCGCCGTCGACGACCTCGAGGCCGACGACGCGATCGGCTGCATCCTGCTCACCGGCAGCGAAAAGGCGTTCGCCGCCGGCGCCGACATCAAGGAGATGCAGCCGAAAACCTTCATCGACATGTTTTCCAGCGACTTTGCAGCGGTCGGGGGCGACCGTGTCGCCACCTGCCGCAAGCCGACGATTGCGGCCGTCAGCGGCTATGCGCTCGGCGGCGGCTGCGAGCTCGCCATGATGTGCGACATCATCATCGCGTCCGACACCGCAAAATTCGGCCAGCCGGAAATCACGCTCGGCACCATCCCGGGTATCGGCGGCACCCAGCGGCTGACGCGCGCGATCGGCAAGTCCAAGGCGATGGATCTCTGTCTCACCGGACGCATGATGGATGCCGCCGAGGCGGAGCGTTCCGGTCTAGTCAGCCGCGTCGTCCCAGTGGACAAACTGATGGAAGAGGCGCTGGCGGCCGCGGAAAAGATCGCGTCGATGTCGCGCCCTGCGGCCGCGATGGCCAAGGAAGCCATCAACCGTGCGTTCGAAACGCCGCTGTCGGAGGGCATGAATGTCGAGCGCAATCTGTTCCACTCGACCTTCGCGCTGGAAGACCGCTCCGAAGGCATGGCCGCGTTCATCGAAAAGCGCAAGCCGGTGAACAAGAACAGGTAGACCCAAACCTTTCCGCGTCGTCCCTGCAACAGCATGTTCGCAGGGACGACGAGAGACTAATTTTCCCCACTCCGCACCAGCGCCGCATTGACCAGCGCACGATAGCCACGCTCCGCAAACGTCTTCGGGCGATCGAGCCCGAGCCGCGCCAGGCATTCGCGGGCTGCGGCGTCCGGTGGCTGCGTCATCCCCTGCCACAGCAATCCGGGCAGGCGCAGCGGGGCCCGCTGCGCGTCGCGCAACAACTGCAGCGCCGGGATCAGCCGCTGCTCGAGCTCGGTAAAATCAGTACCGAACGGGAATGACGGCAGCAGCCCGGCCTCGCGCGCAGGCTTCAGGGCCTGCGTGACCCGCTCCGGAAAATTCTCGCGACAGGCGCGCGGAATCTCGAAACCCTTCGGCAGCTTGCCGGCGTCCCTGGCGGTCTTGGCGAGTTCATCCTGAAAGCGCGAATCGGTGATCTGCAGCATGGCAGCGATGGTCTCGGCGTCCGATTTTCCCCTGACATCGGCAACGCCGTATTCGGTGATGAACACGTCGCGCAGGTGCCGCGGGATGGTCTGGTGGCCATAGCTCCAGCGGATGTTGGAGTGCGTCTTCGCGCCCGCCTGCCGCGTCGCTTCCAGCGCGAGGATCGACCGTGCGCCTTGAAGCGCGAACGCCTGCGCCACGAAATTGTACTGGCCGCCGACGCCGCTCACGACCTGGCCGTTTTCCAGCCCGTCGGAAATCGCGGCGCCCATCAGCGTCGCCATCATCGCAGTGTTGACGAAGCGCGCATCGACGCGGTCGCGGCGCTTCACATCCTCGTCGCCATAAAGCTGGTTGGTGAAAGACACCGGCATCATCTGGATTCGCTTCAGTTGCTCGGCCGGCATCTCGCGCAACGCGCGATAGAGCGACTTCGGCCCCACGAAGAAGGCACCGTGCAGCGTAACGCCGTCGACTTCGCGCTTGAGGATTCCTGCATCGATCAGGCCGAGAAACGCCTCGATCAGCATTTCGCTGACGCCGTAGAGTCCGTTCTCGAACCGTCCGGTTTCGAGTGGCGATCCTTGTCCGGCTGCAGGCGCGAGCCGCTTCATGATGGCGTTGAATTGTCCGTTATCGCGATGACGAACGATCAGACCCTGCGCCAGCGCGTCGCCGACCTGACCGATGCCGATCTGCAGCGTGCCGCCATCGGGCACGAGGCTGGCTGCATGAAGTCCGATTGCATATCTGCTGTCGCTGACCGGTTCGGCCGGCGGCGCGAACAGCGGGAAATCAGTCTCCGGGCTGTCCAGCACCGCGGAGAATTCATCCGCTGCAAGATCGCCGGGGCCAGGCATGAACGGCAGTTCGGAATTCACCTGCCCGATCAGCCTGAACGACGCGCGGCCTTCATTGCGGGCGCGCAGGATGTCGAGCGTGGTGTCGGTATTGCAGCTCAGGCTGTAGCGCGGCACGCCGTCGACGACGCGTTTCGCTACCAGCTGGGTGACGACGTTGAGTCCGCGCGTCAGCAAATAATCGGCCGCATGGGTATAGTTTGCCGAAATGTAGTGCTGCTGCGCGTACGGCACCTGCAGCCATTTACCGGCCAGAAAGAAAAACTCGATCACGCTGATGTTGGGCGGCAGCTCACCTTTATGCAGCGCGCTGGCATAAGTCAGATCGGGATAGCCGCCGAACAGCCGGTCGATCACCGGATTGATGAAGCGCCGTTCGAGCGGGCTCGAGGGCCTGGGCTTTTCCAGTGTCAGCGCGGAAAAGAACGTCAGGTTGATCGCGCGGTCGGCCACGGCGCGCGCATACAGCGCGTTGATGACGTGGTTGGCCTTGCCGAGCCCGAGCGGTAACCCGACCACAAGATGGATTCCGACATCGCGGATGATATCCTCCGCGATCGCTTCGGGATCGGAAAACAACTTCGGCATCGCGTACGGACCCGGGCATAGCTGAACAGCCTACTGCCCTGGAATCGGACGGCAGCCACGCGACCGCTATACCGCATTTACCGCCAAGATTCGTCTGTGACGAACCGGCAACAGCCAAGCACCGAGTTCACCGAATCGCGGTAACTGTTGTCGCGCGGCGGTTTGCCTGTGGCGGCGACGCCCCCTAAACAGTAGACGTGTGACATCGTCGGCGGGGGCGGACGGGCGGCGCATGATCTGGAAATGGAGCACTGATCGCTCCGCAAGGTTCATGCCCAAACAAAAGGATTGAGCGTGATGGCTCGAAGTGGAGTTATCACGTTCGTGTGTTCGACTACGGGATCAAATGACTGAGCGTGCCACCAGAGTTGGCGACGTCAAATTGCGCGTGCTTCGATCGGGCATTTGCCTCGCGGTAGCAGGTTGCTTCACGTTTGCCGCGGCGGCAGCGCATGGGGAAAGCCTTCCCGAGGCGCTGGTCAAAGCCTATCAGACCAACCCGCAACTCAATGCGGAACGGGCGCGTCAGCGCGCCACCGATGAGAACGTGCCGCAGGCGCTTTCGGGGTATCGGCCGCAGATCATCGCCGGGCTTTCCGCCGGCCTTCAGTCGGTGCGGAACCTGCTGCCGGACAACACGATCCAGTCTGCAAACTTGAAACCCTGGACCGTCGGCGTGACCGTGACGCAGACGCTGTTCAACGGTTTCAAGACTGCCAACAGCGTGCGCGCGGCGGAACTGCAGGTGCAGGCCGGCCGCGAGGCCCTGCGCAATGTCGGCCAGGGCGTGCTGCTCGACGCGGTCACCGTCTACACCAATGTTCTCGCCAACCAGTCGCTGGTCGAGGCGCAGCGCGCGAACGTCGCGTTCCTGCAGGAAACGCTCGGCATCACCCAGAAGCGCCTGAACGCCGGCGACGTCACCCCGACCGACGCCGCGCAGGCCGAAGCCCGCCTCAGCCGCGGCCGCGCCGATCTCAATGCCGCCGAGGTCAACCTCGCCGTCAGCCAGGCGACCTATACCCAGGTGATCGGCAACGCGCCCAACGCGCTGCGCGCTGCCGACAGCGTGGATCGGATGCTGCCGCGCAGCCGCGATGACGCCACCGGCCTCGCCTTCCGGCAGCACCCTGCAGTGATGGCGGCGAGCTACGACTTCGACGTCGCCACGACTTCGATCCGCGTCGCCGAAAGCAGCCTGATGCCGACGATCACGCTGCAAGGCAACGCCAGCCGCAGCCGGCAGTCCGATCCGACCCTCGGCAGTTCTGGGACCGACCAGGCTTCGGTGACCGGCCAGCTTACGCAGCCGATCTACGACGGCGGCATGGCGGCCTCGCAGACCCGGCAGGCGAAGCAGATCGCGGCCCAGAGCCGGCTGGTGCTGGATCAATTCCGGAGCCAGGCCCGGACCGCGGCGGTCGGCGCCTGGGTCGCCAACGAGGGTGCCAAGATCGCGGTCACTGCATCGGAAGCAGAAGTGCGCGCCGCCACCGTTGCCCTCGAAGGCGTGCAGCGCGAGGCGACAGGCGGCCAGCGCACCACGGTCGACGTGCTGAACGCACAGCAGGATTTGATCCTTGCGAAGGCCCGTTTGATTGGCGCGCAGCGCGACCGCGTCATCGCCTCCTACACCCTGCTCAGCGCGATCGGCCGGCTCGACGTCAAGACGCTCGGCCTCAACACGCCGGACTATCTGCCGGAAGTGCACTACCATCAGGTGCGCGACGCCTGGCACGGCCTTCGCACGCCGTCGGGGCAGTAGCCGCCGGATTGCTGCACTGTGTTGGCCATGTCTGGTATTTCAGTCACCGGTGATTCACGTTCGCTCAGCACCCGGCCCGTCTCAGTTGCACCTTTGATTGATCGATTTTCGCAAGATCAAGCCGCCGGAGACATCCTGGACATCATCAGACTTTGCGCCTGGGGTTAAGCTGCTCTGGACTTGGCACTCGATCGGATCGAAGCTTTGCTGCGGGAGAGATCGCCCACTGCCATCAACCACGGAGGTTCGTCATGCCGACCATCGAAATGAAAGATCACGTCTACAAGATCCTTGAGCTCGTCGGATCGTCGGAAAAAAGCATCGAAGACGCGATTCAGAACGCGATCAGCCGCGCCTCAAAAACCGTTCGCGACATGAAGTGGTTCGAGGTCGTGCAAACGAGAGGCCACATCGAAGGCGGCTCCGTTGGCCACTACCAAGTCACGTTGCGCGTTGGATTTACGCTGGAGAGCTAGCTCCCGCTACGCGACGAGTTGGCGTGCGTTGTTGCCGGACGCCCCTGCCTGGTCGGCTGCGCAGCGCCGGTCAACACGGTTGAGCGGATCGACGCGCGAACGGCCGGCCAATAATCGGCAACTGAAATAGCGCCCCGGCCGGCGAACCGGCGCGATGCCGGCCGACAGCGCCCGACCTCGATATTGCCGGGTTGTTTCCATCGTTGCCATTATTTCTGCACTATTTGAGCAGCAGATGAACCAATCTAGCGCTTTGGGGAGGACTCGCTGTGCCGAAGTCCGGAATGGCGTTGTTGCTCGTAGGGGTGGTTGGGTCTGTGCTCGGCGGTTGCATGCAAGCGACGCTCTCACCGACATCCAACGCCAATTTGTCATCAAGGGACCGCCAGTTGCTGGCCCGCGCGCCTTACGCGCAGGCGAGCATCCCGGAGACCTATCGCCGACATATTGTCGACTACACGCGCAAGGAGCAGCCGGGGACGATCCTCGTCGATACCAATGCACGCTTTCTGTATTACGTGATGCCGGGCGGAAAAGCGGTACGCTACGGCGTGACCGTAGGCGAGGAAGCGCAGGCTTGGTCCGGCGTCGCCACGATTGGCAAGACGGCTGAATGGCCGGATTGGATTCCGACGGAAGAAATCCAGCAGCGGCTTGGCCCCTACCCGAAACGGGTCGCCGGAGGTCCCGCCAATCCGCTGGGCGCGCGGGCGATCTACCTTTATCAGGGCAGCAAGGACACGCTTTACCGCATCCACGGCACCAATCAGCCGGAATATATCGGCCATGCCATCTCGTCGGGCTGCATTCGCATGACCAATGAGGATGTCATCGATCTCGTGAATCGCGTGAAGCCAGGCGGGATCGTCGTCGTGCTTCCGCCGGGTCGCAGCGCCTAGATCAGCCTGTCGCGGGTGATCGCAGTTTTGGCAGAGCTTTATCCGAAGCTGGAGGCTCTGTGTCTTGACGCATTGACTCCCAAGTTCCATTCCGTTGCATTCTGGCGACACTCCCCGAAATAATGGGCATCCCATCACTTTGCGCCATTGCGCGATTCCGTATTGATCCGAAAGATCAGCCTCGTTGCATGCTGGGCTGTGCAGTGCGACTCCGGTTGAGTCTTTTGGAGGCAACAGGATGAAGAACCCGCAGCGAATTGCGCTAGTGACGTCGCTATTGTGCGGCACCGCCGTGCTCTCAGGCTGGGTCATCGCCGGGCTGGCCGGCGTCGGTTCGGCCCGCATCGAGAACGCCGCCGGTGCCCTGCCGGTCGAGGTTCGCCAAGCACCATCTCTCATCGCTGAGCAACGCGCCGACAAGCCGCAGGCGATGAGCAACACGGCTGTCGTCAGCACCGCTGTCGTCAACGCCGATGCAGCCATGATCGCCGAACCGGTGACAAAGCCGGCCAACGACAGGACGGTTGTGGCTTCGGCTGATCCGGCAGCGATTGTAGAGTTGGTGTCGCCCGCTCCATCGCCGGTGTTGCCGCCTGAAATGCCGGCCATGCAGGTGGCGGCAGTGAACCCGTCTGATCTGCTGCCGGACGAGGGCGAGGACGCTGCGGTGATCCCGGCAGCGGCGAACTCCCTCGAAATCGTCGATGAGTGCCTCGTCGTGGAACCCTGCATCGACCGATACCTGTGGGCGCTCTACCAGCGGACGCTCAAGCAGGACACCATGAAGGTGCAGGAGCGGAGGAAGGTGACCGTCCAGGTCAAGGTCAAGAAGAAGAAAAAGACGGTGACCGTGACCAAGGTCGTCACCAGGACCTTCACCAAGCTCGTGCCTCAGGACTTCACCTGGAAGGATCCGCACGCCGCAGCGAAAATCGGCATGCCGATGATGGACTACGTGATCGGAGGCATGGACCGGAGCTTCAAGCTGAAACTCTTCCATACGCTTCACGCTGCCGAACAGGCGGGGCTGTCGCCCGGCATCACCAGCGCGTTCCGCGACGACTACCGTCAATCGATTGCGAGCGGCCTGAAGGCGGCGAGCGACCGGTCGTACCACGGCGGCAGCTTCCGCGGCGGCTATGGCCACGGGCTTGCGGCCGATATCGTGAGCGTCAAGGGCAGGACAAAGGCGGAGCGATGGGTTTCCACGGAAGCGTTGTGGAAATGGATCGATGCGAACGGCAAGCAGTACGGCATCGGGCGGCCATATCTCGACAGGGACCCGCCGCACGTGGCGCCGATCGACGGCAAGGAATACGCCTCGCGCCGCGGCGGCGCCAAGGCCCAGCACGCGGAAGCGAACGTGACGAAGAACAAACGGGTAGTTGCGCGGGCCGATCGCAGCGCGAAGCCGACCCTTTCGGCACAGCGTCGCAAGGGAGGCGTGCAGGTTGCACGCGCCCAGGTCCGGAACTGAGTCCGGAACTGCTGCGTCGAGTTGGGCGCGCCGGCTTTGCCGGCGCCCCGTCAATTCACTTGTTCACTTGGCAAACGGATTGACCCACCCTCCGCGGCCCGCCGGCGCGCGCGGCGGATAGGCCGCCTCGAGATAGTTCAGCACCGTGTCGCGGTCCTTGTCTTCGAGCGGCGGCATGTTGTGGCGACGGACCATCAGGTTGATGGAATCCTCCCATTGCGCCCGCGTCATGCCCTGCTGCGCCACCAATTTGAAGCCGTGGCAGGCGGTGCAGGCGTAGAACGTTTCATCGCGGCCTGCGCCGGCGGCAAATTCCTCCGGGCTTTCGTCGCGAGGTGTGAAGGTCGTTTGCGCAATGGCCGGCCCGGTCCCCAGCAGTCCGGCCATTGCGAGCCAGGCGAGACGCCGCATCATCCCACCAGCACCGCGATGCGGTGCATGGCGTTGCCGCCATAGCCTTGCGGATTCCAGAAGCCGGCCTGATGCGGCTGCATCGCTCCCTTTGAATCGGTAGCTCGTGCCCAGATTTCGAAATAACCGTCGCTCGGCAGTTTCACGGTCGCGGTCCAGCGCTGCCAGTCATACTTGTTTTTCGGCTTCTCCAGTTTGGCCCGCTGCCAGCTCGCGCCGAAATCGGTCGAGACATCGACCTGCCTGACCGTGAGATCGCCGGCCCAGGATGCGCCACGCAATTTCAGCTCCTTGGTGCCGGCCGCGAACTTGGCGCCGTTGGCGGGGTTGCTGATGATGGAGCGCACCGGCATCGATTCCAGAATGCGGAAGTTCGCCGGATCGCCCTTGCCGCCCGGCACCATCGGCTTGATCGCGGTGCGATAGGAAAATTCAGTCATGCCGGGACCATCATGCTCCTTGTCGCGGATGGTGATGCGCGTCAGCCATTTCTGCGACGCCGAGCCCGCCCAGCCCGGCACTACCAGGCGCACCGGCCCGCCATGAATGTTCGGCAGCGGCTGGCCGTTCATGGCCCACACGATCAGCGTGTTTGGGTCCATCGCTTTCTCGATGCGCACGCCGCGCGAGATGGTCGGCTTGCTGGCGTCGCCCGACAGGTGCAGATCGGC
>PNLC01000173.1 GCA_013822885.1 Bradyrhizobium sp. | reverse complement strand
GGAACAGGAGATCGAGGGGCGCTCGCAACGACGGATATCTCAGCACACGCTCGTTCCGGAAGTCAGAGGGAGTTCGTAGTGTTATCGCCGCAACAATCCGCCGAGCGCGCCGCGCACCAGCGAGCGGCCGACCGAAGCACCGAACGACCCGCCCACCGATTTGCCGACATCGGCAACGATGCCGCCGATCACCTTGTTGGTAACCGAGCGGGTGACGTCTCGCGCGATGACCTGGCCGGTCGAGAGCCGGCCGCGCTTGCCGTTGGTGCCGAAGATGGTGCCGACGATCGCACCCACTTGCCCAAGGATTCCGCCGCCGCCACCGGCGCCACCATCTTGTACGTCCGAAGGCGCAGCCGTGCCAGCCACGCGCTTCTGCAGCATCTCATAGGCGGATTCAGCGTCGACCGCGGTATCGTATTTGCCCTTCACGGGGCTCTTGCTCATGATCGCCTTGCGCTCCCCGGGCGTGATCGGCCCGATCCGTGCCGTCGGTGGCCGGATCATGACGCGCTCCACCATGGTCGGCGTACCGCCGCCTTCGAGGAATGACACCAGCGCCTCGCCCTTGCCGAGTTCCATGATGACGCGGGCGGTGTCGAGCTTGGGGTTGGGCCGAAAAGTCTGCGCCGCCGCTTTCACGGCTTTCTGGTCACGCGGCGTGAAGGCGCGCAACGCGTGCTGAACGCGGCCGCCCAACTGGGCCAACACCTTTTCCGGCACGTCGATCGGATTCTGCGTGACGAAATAGACGCCGACGCCCTTGGAGCGGATCAGGCGGACCACCTGCTCGATCTTGTCCATCAGCGCCTTCGGCGCATCGTTGAACAACAGATGGGCTTCGTCGAAGAAGAACACCAGTTTCGGCTTCGGCAGATCGCCTGCCTCCGGCAACTCTTCGAAAAGTTCCGATAGCAGCCACAACAGGAAGGTGGAGTAGAGCCTCGGGCTCTCCATCAGCTTGTCGGCGACCAGGATGTTGACCATGCCGCGACCATCGCTGTCGGTCTTCATGAAATCTGTCAGCGCCAGCGCCGGCTCGCCGAAGAATTTCGCTGCGCCCTGGTTTTCCAGCACCAGGAGCTGACGTTGAATGGTTCCAACCGTCGCCTTGCTGACATTGCCGAAGCTCTGCGCGGCCTTGCGGATCTCGGCCAATGGATCTTCCTCGGCATCCGCTCCCTTCTTGCCGCCGACCGGAACGATCGCCTCCAACAGCGACCGGAGATCCTTCATGTCGATCAGCGTCAGGCCATTTTCGTCGGCCACGCGGAACGCGACGTTGAGAACACCTTCCTGCACATCGTTCAGATCGAGCATCCGCGCCAGCAGCAGCGGTCCCATTTCAGTGACGGTGGCGCGGACCGGATGTCCCTGCTCGCCGAACACGTCCCAGAACACGGTCGAGAACTGGTCCGGCTGGAACTTGAGACCCATCTCGCCGGCGCGCTTGAGGATGAAATCCTTGGCCTCGCCGACTTCGGCGATCCCGGACAGGTCGCCCTTGATGTCGGCCGCGAATACGGGAACACCGGCGCGCGCAAACCCTTCCGCCATCACCTGCAACGATACGGTCTTGCCTGTTCCGGTTGCCCCGGTGACGAGACCGTGCCGATTGGCGAGTGCGAGCGATAACCAGGCGGCGTGTTCGCCCTTCCCGATAAGAATTCTCTCGTCGGTATCGTCCATCTTGCTATCGGGGGTCGCCATCACATCGCCTCTTCGCGCCCATCGGGCGAGTTTGGTTGCCAAGCGGCACCATCATATCGCATCCCGCCCTTCGATTGAAACCGTCAGCGCATGCTTACACGCGCCAGTCCACCCGCCTCGTCATCGCGGTTCTTATACCTTTTTCGACTTCCGGCAGAAAAAACCAGAACGAGGCGTGAAAAGTCCGTGAGAATCCAGCACGCACTCTTGCAATGCTGCAACACTCGCCGCGCGAATCAAGAACCGAACCGCCCTGACGTGCGCTGATCGCTTGAATTTCAAATCGCAGGCGCTCAAGATGAAGTTTGCAATTAGGCGACCCGGTATAACCGGTTGAGGGCGGGGCAATACATGGACGATTTGGTTGGGCGGCTGGCCTCAAGGGCCGGCATCGGCAGTGCTGTTGCGAAAAAAACCATCTAAGCACATTCATTTTTAATCGATTGTCATGACATATCCACTCTCCGCGATTGATGGCTTGACCGCCATCTCCGCATCCAAACTAAAGTCGCAAGGCATTCGCACCACGGCCGCGCTGCTGGAAGCCGCCCGGACGGTCAAGGGGCGCAAGGCGCTGGCGGCGAAGACCGGGATAAGCGAGCAGCAGCTGCTCGAATGGGCCAATTTTTCCGATTACATGCGCATTCCGGGAATGGGCAAGGCCAAGGTAGGTCTGGTGCGCGCGGCCGGCGTCACCACCGTGCGCGAACTCGCGCTGCGCAATCCGGCGCGGCTGGCGCAGAACATGAAGGACGTCAACAACCGGCGCAAACTTGTCCGGGTTCTGCCATCGGAAAGATCGGTCGAGCAACTGATCGAACAGGCGCGCAAGCTTCAGCCCAAGATCAGCTACTAGGCGTCTCGATCGAATGCCTTCGACTGGCCAGCCAACCGCCTGGTTGCCAGCGGATGCCGCCTTGACTCGCCAGCGCGGACCGCGCAAAGCCACCGCATGATCGCAACCAAGCCCAGCCCGACTGCGGCCCCCGGTCCGGCCGGTCATTCGGTGCTGTCGGGGCTCTTGTCCAGGCCTTACCCGGCCGTGATGGGCGTGCTCAATGTGACGCCGGATTCCTTCTCGGACGGCGGGCAGTTTGCCGCCCCGGAGCGCGCGCTGGCGCAGGCCCGGCGGATGATCGCCGAGGGTGCCGACATCATCGACATCGGCGCGGAATCCACCCGGCCTTACGGCTCCGAGCCGATCTCCGCGGACCAGGAATTGAAGCGCCTGCAGGCGGTGCTGCCTGAGGTCGTGGCGCTCGGCATTCCGGTTTCGATCGATAGCATGAAATCGACCGTCGTCGCCTGGGCGCTCGATCATGGCGCCGCCATCGCCAACGACGTCTGGGGGCTGCAGCGCGATCCCGGCATGGCCGGACTTGTCGCCGAGCGCTGCGTCCCCGTCATCATCATGCACAACCGCGAGCGCGCCGATCCCGGCATCGACATCATGCAGGACATCGCCGATTTCTTCGCGCGTTCGCTCGATATCGCCGCCGGCGCCGGAATTGAACCCGACAACATCGTGCTCGATCCCGGCATCGGCTTCGGCAAGACGCCCGAGCAGAGCATGACGGCGCTGGCGCGGCTCGCTGAGCTGGAGTCGTTCGGACTGCCGCTGCTGGTCGGCGCATCGCGCAAGCGCTTCATCAGTATGGTGACGCCGTCGGAGCCGCATCAACGCCTGGGCGGCTCGATCGCGGCTCATCTGTTGGCGGCGCAACGCGGCGCGCGCATCATCCGGGCCCATGACGTCACCGAGACCGTACAGGCGCTGCGCGTGGCGGCCGCAATCAGGGAACAGGAATGAACGATACGATCTTCATCACCGGCGTCGTCATCCATGCCCGCCATGGCGTGATGGAGCACGAGACCGAAGTCGGGCAACGTTTCGTCATCGACCTCGAACTTTCCGCCGACCTGTCGGAAGCGTCGCGCACCGATCATTTGTCCGATACCGTGTCCTATGCCAGCGTGGTTTCGACCGCGACGGCGGCATTCAAGAACACCAATTACAAACTGCTGGAGCGCGCCGCCGGCGCCGTCGCCGACGCGATCTTCGCGGCGTTCGCGCGCATCGACGCGGTCAAGGTCACCGTCCACAAGCCGCATGCACCGATCGCTGCGATCTTCGAGGATGTCGGCGTAGTGCTGACGCGCAAGCGGCAATCGCCCTGACATGGCCGACGTGCTGATCGCGCTCGGCGGCAATGTCGGCGACGTCCGCGCGACATTCAACAAGGCCATCTCCCATATCTGCGGCATGACGCAGGCGGCCCTGCTGGCGCGGTCGTCGGATTACGCCACCCCGCCCTGGGGGGAGGAAGACCAGGCGCCCTTCACCAATGCCTGCATCGAGATCGAGACCAGCCTCGATCCGCACGCGCTGCTGTTCACGCTGCACAAGATCGAGAAGAAATTCGGCCGCGACCGCGCCCGTGAGACCCGCTGGGGTCCGCGCACCCTCGACCTCGATTTGATCGCCTACGACGATGTCCGGCTCGACAAGCCGGAACTGACGCTGCCGCACCCCCGTCTGTTCGAGCGCGCCTTCGTGCTGGTGCCGCTGGCCGAGATCGTGCCCGACCGTGTCATTGCGGGACGCCGCGTCACTGACGCGCTGGCACAGCTTTCCACCGAGGGTATAAAGCTGCTGCCCGAACTGGATTGACCGGAAAACGACCCAAAACAACCGTTTGGCTTGGCGGCCATGCCGTGGCAATTTCGGTCCAAACATAAAGAGACGATCAGGGAACAGCAGGCTGGATGACCCCCACCGATACCGACGAACTGACACTGGCGAAGGACTTCGCCCCGGCCACCTACGAGGACTGGCGCAAGCTGGTCGACGGGGTGCTGAAAGGCGCGCCGTTCGAGAAGCTGGTCAGCAAGACATCCGATGGATTGAAGATCGACCCGATCTATCGCCGCGCGCGAGGTGCTGCGCCGGTCGCCGGCCGCCCCGCCGCCGCGCCCTGGCAGATCATGCAGCGGATCGACCATCCCGATGCGAAAGCAGCCAACGCGCAGGCGCTGCACGACCTGGAGAACGGCGCGACGGGGCTGAGCCTGGTGTTTTCAGGCGCCACCAGCGCCCACGGCTATGGGCTGGATCCGTCGGCTGAAGCCGTAGCAACGGTTATCGACGGCATCTATCTCGACGCCGGCATCGGCATCGAGCTTCAGATCGGCCCGCAGTCGCGGATCGCCGCCATTCACATCGCCGAATATATCAAGGGCAAAGGCATCGATCCCGCCGCCTGCGATATCCGCTTCGGGCTCGACCCGCTCGGGGCCTGCGCGGTGTGGGGGGGCAGCCCCTATAGCTGGGCCGAGATCGTGCCCGCCGTCACCGGCGCAATCCAGGATCTTGCCGCGATGGGCTTCAAGGGCCCGTTCGCCGTCGCCGATGGGCGCGTGATCCATGACGCCGGTGGATCCGAGGTGCAGGAACTCGCCTTCGTGCTGGCTTGCGGTGTCGCCTATCTGCGCGCGATCGAGCAGTCGGGTGTCGCGCTCGAAGATGCGCAAGGCATGGTCTATGCGCGGCTCGCCGCCGATGCCGATCAGTTTCTGACGCTGGCAAAATTCCGCGCGCTGCGGCTGTTGTGGGCGCGGATCGAACAGGCTTGCGGCCTGACACCGAAGCCGCTGTTCATTGCGGCCGATACCGCGTGGCGCATGCTGACGCAGCGCGACGCCTACGTGAACATGCTGCGCGCGACGATGGCGACCTTCTCCGCCGGCCTCGGCGGCGCCAACGCCATCACCGTGTTGCCGCACACGCTGGCCTTGGGATTGCCCGATCCATTCGCCCGCCGCGCCGCCCGCAACACGCAACTGGTGCTGCTGGAAGAATCCAACCTCGCCAAAGTCTCCGATCCCGCGGCCGGCTCCGGCGGCATCGAAACGCTGACCAGGCAGCTTGGCGAAGCCGCATGGTCGCTGTTCCAGGAGATCGAGAAGGCCGGCGGTATCTTTGCTGCGCTCGAACAAAACCTGATCCAGAAGAAGGTCGCCGCGACCCGGGCTGTGCGCGAGGCGAACATCGCCAAACGAAGAGACGTGCTGACCGGCGCCAGCGAATTCCCGAACCTGCACGAGGCCGATGTCGCCGTGCTCGATGCAAGGCCGGCGGTGCTACCGGCCTATGGCGAGGCGAAGTTCACATTCGATTCCTTGCCGCCGATCCGCCTCGCCGCACCGTTCGAGGCGCTGCGCGACAAGTCGGACGACACGCTCAAGGCATCGGGAGACCGGCCGAAGATATTCCTCGCCAATCTCGGGACACCCGCCGATTTCACGGCGCGCGCCACCTTCGCAAAAAGCTTCTTCGAGACCGGCGGCATCGAGGCGCTGGACACGCAAGGGTTTGCCGACCCGGCATCGCTTGCCGCCGCGTTCAAGGCCTCCGGCGCGACGATCGCCTGCCTGTGCTCGTCCGACAAGGTCTATGCGGAACACGCAGCCGCCGCGGCAAAAGCCCTTCAAGCCGCCGGTGCCAGCCATATCTATCTGGCAGGGCGGCCCGGCGAACAGGAGGCCGCGCTGCGCGCAGCCGGCGTCGGTGACTTCATCTTTGCCGGCGGGGACGCGTTGGCGATGCTGCAGGATGCCTGGCGGCGAATGGAGTGAGCATGGCGGAGACCAGCAAACCGGTGTTGACCGGCGGCTGCCAGTGCGGTGCCGTCCGCTTTGCGGTGTCGAAAGTGCCGCCCAAGGTCGGCATCTGCCATTGCCGGATGTGCCAGAAGGCTTCGGGCGCGCCGTTCGCCTCCCTCGCAGACATCGACCACGAACATTTCACCTGGACCCGCGGCAAGCCGGCGACGTTCCAGTCCTCATCGATCGCCGAGCGCGATTTCTGCGCCGCCTGCGGCACGCCCCTCACCTACCGGCTGATCGGCGGCCCCCGGATCGAGATCATGACCGGCACCTTCGACAGGCCCGACCGCGTGGTGCCGACGCGGCAATATGGAACCGAATCCCGGCTCGGCTGGGTGGTCGGCATCGCCAATCTGCCGAGCCAGACCACGCAACAGAATTACGGACCGGAGAAGATGGCGACCATCACCAGCCACCAGCATCCGGATCATGACTAGGAGTGGCGATCTCCGCTCGCCACATGTGCTATGATGGGTAACATGAGCCGCATTCCGAACTTTGCAGATATCGCCTTTGAAGCCACCGCACCCGCGCAGCCCGCAGGCCACGCCGAGCCGTGGCTGACGCCCGAGGGTATCCCGGTCAAGCCCGGTTACAGCGAGGCCGATCTCGAGGGCATCGATTTCCTGGAGACCTGGCCGGGCATCGCGCCCTATCTGCGCGGCCCCTACCCGACCATGTACGTCAACCAGCCCTGGACGATCAGGCAATATGCCGGCTTCTCCACGGCGGAAGATTCCAACGCGTTCTACCGCCGTAACCTCGCCGCCGGTCAGAAGGGCCTTTCGGTCGCGTTCGACCTTGCCACCCACCGCGGCTACGACAGCGATCATCCCCGCGTGTCCGGCGACGTCGGCATGGCCGGCGTGGCGATCGACTCGATCTACGACATGCGCACGCTGTTTGCGGGCATTCCGCTCGACCAGATGAGCGTGTCGATGACCATGAACGGCGCGGTGCTGCCGATCCTCGCGCTGTTCGTCGCAGCCGCCCAGGAACAGGGCGTCCCGCCGGAGAAGTTATCAGGCACCATTCAGAACGACATTCTGAAAGAGTTCATGGTGCGCAACACCTACATCTATCCGCCAACGCCTTCGATGCGGATCATCTCCGACATTTTTGCGTACACCTCGCAGAAGATGCCGAAGTACAACTCCATCTCGATTTCCGGCTATCACATGCAGGAAGCCGGCGCGACGCAGGACCTCGAACTCGCCTATACGCTCGCCGACGGCGTAGAATATCTGCGCGCCGGACTTGCCGCCGGGCTCGACGTCGACCGCTTCGCGCCGCGGCTGTCGTTCTTCTGGGCGATCGGCATGAACTTCTTCATGGAAGTCGCCAAGATGCGCGCCGCGCGGCTGTTGTGGGCCAAGCTGCTGACGCAGTTCAATCCGAAGGACCCGCGCTCGCTGTCGCTGCGCACGCATTGCCAGACTTCCGGCTGGTCGCTGACGGCACAGGACGTCTTCAACAACGTGATGCGTACCACCATCGAGGCGATGGCGGCGACGCAGGGCCATACGCAGTCGCTGCACACCAACGCGCTCGACGAGGCGCTGGCGCTGCCGACGGATTTTTCGGCCCGGATCGCGCGCAACACGCAACTGTTCCTGCAGCAGGAAAGCGGCACCAACCGCATCATCGATCCCTGGGGCGGTTCCTACTATGTCGAACGGCTGACCCGCGATCTCGCGGCGAAAGCCTGGGGCCACATCCAGGAAGTCGAAGCGCTCGGCGGCATGGCGAAGGCGATCGAGGCCGGCGTGCCGAAACTGCGGATCGAGGAAGCTTCCGCCAAGACGCAGGCGCGGATCGACGCCGGACGGCAGGCCGTGATCGGCGTCAACAAGTACAAGCCGGTCAACGAGGCCGCGATCGACGTGCTCAAGGTGGAAAACTCCACCGTGCGGCGGCTGCAGATCGACAAGCTGAAGCGGCTGCGCTCCGAGCGCGACCAGAAGGAAGTCGATGCTGCGCT
>PNLC01000172.1 GCA_013822885.1 Bradyrhizobium sp. | reverse complement strand
GTTGTCGTTATGCGAAGCCGTCACCATCGCGACGCAGGGCACGTCGAGATCGAACTGCGCGAAATAGGCCATCGGCGTCACCGCCAGCCCGATGTCGTGCACCTTGCAGCCCGCCGCCATCAAGCCGGAGATCAGCGCATACTTGATCGAGGCCGAATAGCCGCGGAAATCGTGACCGGTGACGATCTCCTGTTTAACGCCGAGTTCCGCGATCAGCGCGCCAAGCCCCATGCCCAGCGCCTGGACGCCCATCAGGTTGATTTCCTTCTCGAACAGCCAGCGCGCATCGTATTCGCGAAAGCCGGTCGCCTTCACCATCGGCCCGGATTCGAAGGCATAGGTATTGGGAACAAGCGCGGGTTTCGGCTTTGGGAACATGAGGTGGCCTTGTCGTGAAAATGCAAAAAGGATCGCACAGCCTTTAGCGAATGCGCAGGCTTAGCGGAAGGCCACATTGACGGCTGGAATTGGTTAATTGCAGCAGATCGCTAACGGGCAGACGTTACTGCTCAAGCACCATCTTGCCGTTGGCTACCTCGAAGCGCTTCAGCTTCGACAGGAACGACATGCCGAGCAGGTTCTCCGACAGTGCGGCGTCCGGCAGCACCAGGGCGTCGACGTCGCGGACCACGAGGCCGCCGAGTTCGATCATCGCAAGCCGCGTGCGTGCGGCCTTGATGGTGCCGTTGGCGGTGGACACGGTCGCATTGTAGTCGCTGCGGGAAGGACGCAGGCCGAACCGCGCCGCCGACTTCTCGTTCAGCGCCACCACCGAAGCGCCGGTGTCGACCATGAAATTGATGCGCTGGCCATCGATGCGGCCGTCGGTCTGGAAATGGCCGCGGGCGTCGCGGGGAATGTTGAGGCTGCGGCCAGAGGCCTGCGCGACCGTTTCCGTGGAAGCCATCTTCGGCGCTACGCCGGGGGATGCCGACGCCGGCTGCATCTTGTCCGCCACCTGCGCCATGTAGGTGCCGAGGCCGACCAGGACGGCGGCAAGGATCATCAGGTTACGCATCACGCCACACTCGATTGCCAGACCGCGGATATCACCACGCCGGTCGCCAAGCCGTGCCTAACAGAATCGGCGAGAAGGCAGCCAAGCATTGCATTTCGGCGAATAGGATGAGCGAAGGGTTAACGAAGTTGCTCACGTCCCGCGCGGCTTGACCCGGCGGGTTGGCAGGGCGCTCGCCGGATCTTCCGGCCAGGGATGCCGGGGATAGCGGCCGCGCAGGTCGGAGCGTACGGCCGCGTAGCTGCCGCGCCAGAACCCCGGCAAATCGCGCGTCACCTGCACCGGCCGCTGCGCCGGGGACAGCAATTCCAGCACCAGCGGTACCGCACCCCTTGCGATCGAGGGATGGGTATTGAGCCCGAACAATTCCTGCAGGCGGACCGCAATGGTCGGCCCCTGCTCGGCTTCGTAATCGATCGCGAGCATGGTGCCGGTCGGCGCTTCGAAATGCGTCGGCGCCTCGCGCTCCAGCCGTGCGCGCAATTCCCACGGCAACAGCGTCAGCAGCGCGTCCGATAGCTCGCCGGGCGAAAGCTCTTTCAGCGAGGTCTTGTCGTAAAGAACAGGCACCAGCCATTTCTCGGATCCCACCGCCAATGCCGCATCCGACAGATCGGGCCAGCTGTCGCCTTCGGCCTTGCGCAGGAAGGCGACGCGGTCGCGCCATTGCTTGGACGATTTCGACCATGGCAACTTGTCAAGCCCGGCGGCGACCAGCCCATCGGCAAAGATTTTCGCGGTCGAAGCCGAAGGCGACAGTGCCATCGGCGCTTCCGACAGCGTGATCGCGTGAAGGGTCTTCCTGCGGCGCCCGCGTAGCGCCATCGCACCGCGATCGAACGAAATTTCTTCGCTGTTCTCGATCTGCTCGGCGAAGCGCTGCTCGATATCGGCCTGGGCGATCGGCGCAGCCAACAGGATTCGTCCCTGCGCGGCGGTGCCGGTCAGTTCGGCGACCGCGATATAGGGCGCGCGCGCCAGTGACGAGGTCTGGTCGACGGCGGCGCCGCGGCCGTTGGCGAGCACGAAACTGCCATTGCCGCGGTTGCGCGCGACGCGATCGGGGAAGGCCAGCGCCAGCATGATGCCGGTGGATGGCTGGAGATCCGCGCCGGCGGGCCCCTCGGTTGCCGCCACCTGCTGCGCCCAGCGCTGCGCCAGGCTGCGCGCACTGCTGGCGCGCGGCGAGCGGTCGCGGCGAAACTGATCGAGCCTGTGATCGAGATCGACGCTGTCGCCGCCAAGGCCGCGCTCGGTCAGGACGGCCGCGATCCCGGCGGCCTCCTCGCCGGCCCCCAGCCGATGCGAGTCCACGATCATGCGCGCCAGCCGCGGCGGCAGCGCCAAAGCGCGCAGGCTCTCACCTTCCGCCGTGATCCGGCCATCGGAATCGAGCGCGCCCAGTTCGCCGAGCAGGCTATTGGCCTCCTTCAGTACCGGCGCCGGCGGCGGATCGAGGAACGCCAGCGTCGCGGGATCGCGAACGCCCCATTGCGCGAGATCGAGCACCAGCGAGGACAGATCGGCCGAAAGAATCTCTGGCTGCGTATAGGCCGCAAGCGAAGCCGTCTGCGGTTCGTCCCACAGCCGGTAGCACACGCCAGGTTCGGTACGGCCGGCGCGGCCGCGGCGCTGGTCGACCGCGGCGCGCGAGGCGCGCACGGTCTCCAACCGGGTGAGGCCGATATCAGGCTCGTAGCGCGGCACCCGCGCCATGCCGGAATCGACGACGATGCGTACGCCCTCGATGGTCAGCGAAGTTTCGGCGATCGAGGTCGCCAGCACCACCTTGCGCTGGCCCTTCGGCGCCGGCGCAATGGCGCGATCCTGCACGGCCGCATCGAGCGCGCCGAACAGCGGCACGATCTCGACGCTCGCATCATGAATTCGTTCGGCGAGAAAATTCTGCGTCCGGCGGATTTCGGCGGCGCCCGGCAGAAACGCCAGCACCGAGCCGGGATCGGCGCGCAGCGCGGCCGCGATCGCATCGGCCATCTGCCGTTCCAGCGGCGCGTCGGCCTTGCGGCCCAGATAGCGCGTCTCGACCGGGAAGGCGCGGCCTTCGCTGGCAACCACCGGCGCATCGCCCAGCAACTTGCCGACGCGTGCGCCATCGAGCGTCGCGGACATCACCAGGATGCGCAGATCCTCGCGCAAGCCCGTCTGCGCATCGCGCGCCAGCGCGAGGCCCAGATCAGCGTCGAGCGAACGCTCGTGAAACTCGTCGAACAGCACGGCGGCCACGCCGGTCAGTTCGGGATCGTCGAGAATCTGCCGCGAGAAAATTCCCTCGGTAACGACTTCGATCCGCGTTGCGCGCGATATCTTCGAGCCGAAGCGAACGCGATAGCCGACGGTCTCGCCGGCGCGCTCGCCGAGCGTTCGCGCCATCCGCTCGGCGCTGGCCCGCGCCGCGATCCGCCGCGGCTCGAGCATGATGATCTTCCGGCCCTTCAGCCAGGGCGCGTCGAGCAGCGCCAGCGGCACCCGCGTGGTCTTGCCGGCGCCCGGCGGCGCCACCAGCACGGCGGTGTTGCTGGCCGCGAGCGCGCGCCCAAGTTCATCGAGCACCGCGTCGATCGGCAGAGGTGTGTCGAAGACAGGTGGCAAAGGCTCTCATCCGTCATCACCCGCGAAGGCGGGTGATCCAGTAATCGCAGGCAGTTCGGTTACGAAGACCGGGACTACTGGATACCCCGCCTGCGCGGGGCATGACAACCTGAGTTGCGTTTACATGTCCGAGTTTGAAGCCCGGCCCACGCTCTCATAGGTGAAGCCTTGCGCTGCCATGTCCTGGGCACGATAGATGTTGCGCAGGTCGACCACGACCGGCTGCGCCATCGTGCTCTTGACGCGATCCAGATCGAGCGCGCGGTACTGCACCCACTCGGTCACGATCACCAGGGCGTCGGCGCCCTTCACACACTCATAGGGATCTTCGCAATACTCGATATCAGGCAGTTCCTTGCGCGCCTGCTCCATGCCGACCGGATCGTGCGCGCGCACGTTTGCGCCCATGTCGAGCAGGCCGGTGACGAGCGGGATCGACGGCGCTTCGCGCATGTCGTCGGTGTCGGGCTTGAAGGTCAGTCCGAGCACGGCCACGGTCTTGCCGCGCAGGTTGCCGCCCACCGCATTGGAGACCTTGCGTGCCATCGCGCGCTTGCGATTGTCGTTGACGCCCAGCACCGCCTCGACGATCCGCAACTGCACGTCATGATCCTGCGCGGTCTGGACCAGCGCGCGGGTGTCCTTCGGGAAGCAGGAGCCGCCGAAACCGGGCCCGGCATGCAGGAACTTCGTGCCGATCCGATTGTCGAGCCCGATGCCGCGCGCGACTTCCTGGACGTCGGCACCGACCTTTTCGGAGAGGTCGGCGATTTCGTTGATGAAGGTGATCTTGGTGGCGAGGAATGCGTTTGCCGCGTACTTGATCAATTCCGCCGTGCGACGCGCGGTGTACATCAGCGGCGCCTGGTTGAGCGACAGCGGCCGATAGATATCGCCGAGCACTTTCCGGCCGCGTTCGTCTGACGTGCCGACCACGATGCGATCGGGGAACTTGAAATCGCGGATAGCAGCGCCCTCGCGCAGGAATTCGGGATTGGATGCGACCACAACATCGGCCGATGGGTTGGTTTCGCGGATCAGCCGCTCGACCTCGTCGCCGGTACCGACCGGCACGGTGGATTTGGTGATGACCACGGTGAACCCGGAAAGCGCGGCGGCGATCTCGCGCGCGGCAGCATGGACATAGCTCAGATCGGCATGACCATCGCCGCGCCGCGATGGCGTTCCGACCGCGATGAACACGGCATCGGCTTCGCCGACCGGCTTGGTGAGATCGGTGGTGAAACTGAGCCGCTTTGCCTTGACGTTGGACGCCACCAGTTCATCCAGCCCCGGCTCGAAAATCGGCATCACGCCGCGCAGCAATGCGTCGATCTTGCTGGCATCCTTGTCCACGCAGGTGACCTGGTGACCGAAATCGGCAAAGCAGGCGCCGGACACCAGCCCCACATAGCCCGTGCCAATCATGGTAATTCGCATAATAACGACCCGTATCTGATGGTTAACGCCAATATCGATTTTGTGGGCGTCTTAGAGCATTTTTCACCAGAGGGGAAACCGCAAAAAGCGCTCAGTCCCCGGCATGTTGTTTGTATGGATAAAGGAGAAAGCAACGGATCGGGCCGAAGATGCGGCCACGTCGCACCAAAGAGGCACACCGATGACCTTAAACGGCACACCAGCCGGTACAGAGCGTTCCACCCGCATCGACTGGGTGGATTACGCCAAGGGCATCTGCATCGTCATGGTCGTGATGATGCATTCGGTGCTGGGCGTGGAAAAGGCGGCCGGCGATATCGGCTTCATGCATGCATTCGTGATGTTTGCCCAGCCGTTCCGGATGCCGGACTTCTTCCTGATTTCAGGGCTTTTTCTCGCCGTCGTGATCGACCGCGACTGGCGAACCTATCTCGACCGCAAGGTCGTGCACTTCGCCTATTTTTACGTCTTGTGGATGACCATCCAGTTTGGCTTCAAGGCCCCCGGCTTCGCCGCCGAACACGGCTGGCATCGCGTCGGCTTCCTCTACCTCGAATCCTTCGTCGAGCCGTTCGGTACGCTTTGGTTCATCTATCTGCTGCCGATTTGCTTCGTCGTCACAAAATTGTCACGCGGAATCCCTCCGCTTGCGATCTGGCTGGTCGCCGCGGCGCTGGAGATGGCCCATGTCCAGACGCAATGGACGGTGATCGACGAATTCTGCGCGCGCTTCATCTATTTCTATTCAGGCTATCTGCTTGCCTCCTACGTGTTCGCGCTGTCGGACCGTTCACGGGAGAAGCCTGCGCTGGCGCTCGCCGGATTGGCGCTGTGGGCGCTCGTCAATGGCGGCCTCGTGGTGGCGGATTACAGCCACTGGCCGCTCGTCTCGCTGGCGCTCGGCTTCGCGGGTGCCGGTGCCATCATCGTGATGGGTACGCTGCTGGCGCGGATGCAGTGGCTGAATTTCCTGCGTTATTGCGGCGAGCACTCCATCGTCATCTACCTCGCCTTCTTCCTGCCCATGGCGGTGACCCGAACGATCCTGCTCAAGACCGGCGTGATTACCGACATCGGCACGATCTCTCTGATCGTGACCGTCGCAGGCATCGCCGGCGCGGTGGTGATCTGGCGGCTGGCGCTGGCGCTGCGCGCCGACTTCCTGTTCGAGCGCCCCGAGGCCTTTTGGATCGCACCGAACAAGACAGCGCCGGTACTGCAGGCCGCGGAATAGCCTTATCCCATTCCAGCTGTCATCGCCCGGCTCGACCGGGCGACCCAGTACGCCGGGCTTCCTCGGTTGAACACAACTGCCGCGGCGTACTGGATCACCCGCCTCCGCGCGCCTCCGCGGGTGATGACGGCGCGCGCGGAATGTGGATGAGGATGGGTGTGTATTGGACGCAAAAACCGCCCTCCGAGGCTGTCAATCCGCGTAAAAATCCCTAAATTTCGGCCATGCCGAAATCAGCCCCCAAAGCCACCGCGAAACCCGTTGCCTCCAAAGCCCCTGCCAAGGCTGAGCCGACGGCGCCAGCCAGGCTGCCCGGCAAGGGCGACCATGTGTTCCTGGTCGACGGTTCCTCCTACATTTTCCGGGCCTATCACGCGCTGCCGCCCTTGAACCGCAAGTCCGACGGGCTGCAGGTCAACGCCGTGCTCGGCTTCTGCAACATGCTGTGGAAGCTCTTGCGCGACATGCCCGAGGACAACCGGCCGACGCATCTGGCGATCATCTTCGACAAATCCGAAATCACGTTCCGCAACAAGCTCTATCCCGACTACAAGGCGCACCGTCCGCCGGCGCCGGATGATCTGATTCCACAATTCGCGCTGATCCGCGAAGCGGTGCGCGCATTCGACCTGCCCTGCCTGGAACAGGCCGGCTTCGAGGCCGACGACCTGATCGCGACCTATGCGCGGCTCGGCAGCGAACGCGGCGCCACCACGACCATCGTTTCGTCGGACAAGGATCTCATGCAGCTCGTGACCGACAAGGTCGTCATGTACGACACCATGAAGGATCGCCGCATCGGCATCCCCGAGGTGATCGAAAAGTTCGGCGTGCCACCGGAGAAGGTGGTCGAGGTGCAGGCGCTGGCCGGCGACTCCACCGACAACGTGCCCGGCGTGCCCGGCATCGGCATCAAGACCGCCGCGCAACTGATCGTCGAATATGGCGACCTCGAACAGCTCCTGTTTCGCGCCGGCGAGATCAAGCAGCCGAAGCGGCGCGAGGCGCTGATCGAGAATGCGGAGAAGGCGCGGATCTCGCGGCAACTGGTGCTGCTCGACGACAAGGTCGACCTCGAAGTGCCGCTCGACGACCTCGCAGTGCAGGAGCCGGATGCGCGCAAGCTGATCGCCTTCCTCAAGGCGATGGAGTTCTCCACCCTCACCAGGCGCGTCGCGGATTATTCGCACATCGATCCGTCGGACGTGGAAGCGGATACGGCGAACAAGAGCGCGGGCGCAAGGGATGCGGGGTCTGCCGCACCGGCCAAGGCATCGGCCGGCGGCACGGGCGATCTCTTTGCAGGCGCCGCGACGCCTGTCGCAAGGCCCGGCGCGGCCAAGGACGACAAGGCTGCGAGCGTCAAGGGTACGCCGGTCTCGCTCGCCGCGGCACGCGAGGAAGCCATCCGCAGGATCGCGTTCGATCGCAAGAAATATCAGACCATCAGCAGCCTCGACCAGCTCAAGGCCTGGATCGCGCGCGTGCACGACACCGGCCATCTGGTCATCGAGGCGATGTCGGACTCGATCGATCCGATGCAGGCCGAAATTTCCGGCATCGCACTGGCGCTCGCACCCAACGATGCCTGTTACGTCCCGCTTTCCCACAAACAATCCGGCGGCGGCACCGGCCTGTTCGATGCCGGCCTTGCCCCGGACCAGGTCAAGGCCGCCGACGCGCTCGCGGTACTGAAGCCGGTGCTGGAATCGGCGGGCATCCTCAAGATCGGATTCAATATCAAGTTCAACGCCGTGATGCTGGCGCAGCACGGCATCACGCTGCGCAACCATGACGACGCGCAATTGATGTCCTACGCGCTCGATGCCGGACGCAACGCGCACGGCCTCGAGTCGCTGGCCGAGCGATGGCTGGGCCACGCCGTCATCAACTATGGCGAGCTCACCGGCAGCGGCAAGAACAAGCTGACGTTCGATCAGATCGCGATCGACAAGGCGGCCGAATATTCCGCCGAAAGCGCCGACGTGATGCTGAGACTGTGGCGCGTACTGAAGCCGCGCTTGGTCGCCGAGCGGATGACGGTGGTCTATGAAACGCTGGAG
>PNLC01000171.1 GCA_013822885.1 Bradyrhizobium sp. | reverse complement strand
GTAATCCTTGCCGAACCGCTTGTCGCGCATCACGAGGCTCGCCTCGGCATGGCGGCTGGCGACGTACATGCCGAGCGGCGTCAGATGCACCGGATCGGTGGTGCGCATCCGCTCGTAATGGGGATAGGGATTGCGAATGAAGTCGGGAGAAAGCGGATTGAACAACGGCGGGCCATTCGCAGGCTGAACATGTTCGTTCATGGTGACCTCAATCGGTTGCCACGCTTGATCGCGTGTGCGCGTTTTCATCCCTGAAACTCGATACATTGTTGTATCGAGTTGCATTCTCGCCTAAAATGAGCCGATGTCAAGAGTCCGCACCAGACCCACCAGGGACGACACCCGCGAAAAACTGTTCGAAGCGGCGACGCGCGTCTTCGAGGAACAGGGTATCGGCGGCGCCAGCGTCGAGATCATCGCGGCCGCCGCCGGCTTCACGCGCGGCGCCTTCTATTCGAATTTCAAGAGCAAGGACGAACTCATCATCGCGATGCTCGAAGATCACGTCGAGCAATCGATCGAGCGAATGCACGGTCTGCTTGCCGAGCATAGAACTCCCGCGGATTTCATCGAAGCGCTGAAGACCATGGACCGCAGCCGTCAGGATCCGCTCGGTCGCTCTCCCCTCCTGCACATGGAGATGATCCTGTTCGTGGCGCGTGCCGAAAAGCGCAGACCCGAACTTGCCAAGCGCCTGCGCGCCCGGCGAAAACTGGTCACCGACATCGTCGAGACCACTTCGAAGAGCATAGGAAGGAACGAATCACTGAGCCCGGTCTGGAACGCAGCGATCCTGCTCGCGCTGGAGGATGGATTTCGTCTGCACCGGCTGATCGATCCGGAGACCACGCCGGCCGACGGCTTCCTGCGTGCCATCGGTGATCTGCAGCGATGGGAGGCTTGCCACGCTCACGAAAAATCCTGAGCTTGCCTAGCTGAGGCTGCCGCCGCTCTGCACCTTGTGCATTTGCCCCGCGACCGCCCTCACCTTGCCCGGCGAAGCCTGCCAGATGGCAATCGCCGAGAGGATGCTGACGGCGATGCCGACCGCAAAGGCCAGCGTGTAACTGGAATAAAGATCGTACAGCAAGCCGGTCGCCCACGGCCCCGCTGCGCCTCCCGCCAACGCCGCCAGCATGATGGTGCCGAAAATGCTGCCATACTGCTTGCCTTGGAATATCTCCAGCACCACCGCGCCCATGATCGAGGTCAGGCCGTAGCCGAGCGCACCTTGCGCGAAGATCATGAGATAGACCAGCGGCAACACCGGCGCGAATTTCAGCCCGATCAGCGCGGCGAAGCAGATCGTAAAGCCGCCGCAGCTTATCGCCCAGATCCATTCGCGCCCGATCCGGTCGGAGAGATGCCCGAGCCAGATCTGCCCGGGAATGCCAAGCAGGCTGACGACACCGAGTGCCCACACCGCAACATTCGGGCTGAAGCCGATATCGAGCAGGAACTTGGTCTGGTGCACCTGCACCGCGTACCAGATGTAAAGGCCGCAGAAGTAGCCGAGGCAGATCCACCAGAAGCGCGCGGTGCGCATCGCACGGCGCAACGTCCAGTCGGTTGCGACCCAGACGGGATCGACGACGTTCGAACGGGGGGCGGCCGATGTCGCGGTCGGCGCGGCGTCGCCGTCCGGAAGCAGGCCGATATCCTCGGGCCGCTTGCGCAGCAGCAGATTGATCGGCGCCAGCACCGCAAGGACGAGTATGCCCATCGCCGTGCAGGCCGTGCGCCAGCCGGTCTGCTCGATCATGTGCTGCACCCAGGGCAGCAGCGTCACCGAGCCGATGCCGACGCCTGCAAAGGCGAGCCCGATCGCGAGCCCGCGGCGGCGAATGAACCAGTTCGGCAGGAACAGCGACTGGCCGGAATAGCCGAGACAGACGCTCCCCGCGCCCACCAGCACGCCGATGGTGAGATAGAGATGCCATGGCTGCGTCGTCAGCGGCGCCAGCAACAGCCCGCCGCCCATCAGCGCGACGCCGAGTTCCATCACCCCGCGCGGACCGAAGCGATCCATCATGCGGCCGATCAGCGGACTGACCACGGCCGAGACCACGAAGCCGAACGAGAAGGCCCCCGCGGTAAGGCCACGCTCCCATCCAAACTCACCGATGATCGGCGGAAAGAACAGCGAGAACGCGGTCCGCGCATTGACGCCGATCGCCATGGTAACGAACGTCACCGCAACGATCAGCCAGCCGTAGAAGAAGGGGAGATGCATTGGTTTTTCTTAATTTGTGGATTTGCTTGGATGTCTCGGTAATTCGGATGTCATTGGCAATAATCTGATCGGCAATCACTTTCCCGTCCGCGGTTCAGGATGACACGAGTTTCCCCGGGACCGTACCGGGATGTGGTTTCGACGCACAACCCAACCGGCTTTTCAACGTTCGATCGATTTGGAATTGCGAAGCACCCTCGAGCGTCTTGCTCGTAGCTGCCCTTCGCGGCTGGCAGTTCTTGAGTCCGAGTGCTTTTTGCCGCGCACTTGCGTGATGTTCCATACCATCTAAGATGTATCGCCGGTATTGAGAATTTGGTTCGACATGACCGACGACGCGGTGGGCGAAGGCGAAGAACAAGCCGTCCCGACAGGGCGATTTGTCGTACCGGGCGCTGGGGTTGCACTCGTTCGTCAAGAGACCGTCGTACTGCTGGTCGATCTCGTGGAATCAGTGCGTCTCATGCGAGAGCATGAAGCGTTCACCGTTCGCCGATGGGCAGACTTTGTCGGCATCGTCACTACCGAGATACTACCGCGCTATCGCGGCGTGCTGGTGAAAAGTCTGGGCGACGGCCTTTTGGCGCGTTTCGAAACCGTGCCGGATGCCGCCGATGCCGCAGCCGCCATGCATCGGACACTTGCCGCGCAGAATGCTGGCCTCCCCGAAGATCAGCATTTCAACCTGCGCGCCGGGATCAACGCCGCCATGGCGTGGAGCGACGGGATCGATATCTACGGGACCGGCGTGAACCTGGCGGCCCGGTTGGCGACGCTGGCCGGCCCGGGTGAGACTATCGCCAGCGCTTCCGCGCATGAACAACTGGCAGCTGCCCTGGCAAGTCTTGCCGAACCCGGCGAGACCATCGGCAGCGCCACAGCACGCGACGAGCTAACGCACGGGGTCGATGCGTCGTGCGAGGATCTAGGAGAATGCATTCTCAAGCATTTCGACAAGCCGGTTCGCGCCTATCGCGTCGGCCCACCTAGTCCACTTTCAAGCCTGACCCGGCGGCGCGACTATGGAACGGCCATGCAGCCGACCATTGCCGTAATTCCCTTCTCTGCAAGAAGCGACAGCCCGGCGCTTTTCGATGTCGGCAACCTGATCGCCGACAGCGTGATCTGGCGACTGTCGAAAGCGGCGGACCTGAAGGTGATTTCGCGCCTGTCGACCGCCGTGTTCCGCGGCCGCGTCGACGATGTCGGAGAGGTGTCGGCCCATCTTGGTGCCACCTATGTCCTCAGCGGCGCATATGTTGCGGACGCAGGCAAGCTCATGGTGACAGCCGAGCTCTCCGAAGCCCGCAACAACCAGGTCGTCTGGACCGACCGCCTGAACGGCAACATCGGCGATCTGCTGAGGCCGGAAAGCGAACTGGCTGAACGCATCGCACAGGCGGTGCATTTGTCCGTATTCGACGCCGAGGTCGAGCATATCCTGACCCAGCCGCTGCCGACGCTCGAGAGCTACTCGTTGCTGCTTGGCAGCATCAAACTGATGCACCGCTCCAGCAAGGAAGAATTTCTCCAGACGCGCAAGATTCTCGACGAACTGATCAACCGGCATAGTCGCATCGCAGCTCCACGCGCGTGGCTCGGCAACTGGTACATTCTGCAGGTAACGCGCGGCTGGTCCGAGGACCGCAAGCGCGAGGCGGTCGAGGCCTTGAGCGCGACACACGCGGCCTTAGACCGGGATCCGTCCGACGCGCTGGCACTGGCGACCGAAGGATTCGTCTACTGTCACCTGCTGAAGGACCTGGAGACCGCGCGCAAGCGCTGCAACGAGGCCGTGAATGCCAACCCCAGCCATGCCCTTGGCTGGCTATATCTCGGCACGGTCAACGCGTTCATGGGGGAAGGAAAAGAGGCTGTGGACGCGACACGCCGAGCGATAGAGCTCTCTCCGCTCGATCCGCAACGCTATTATTTCGAGTCCCTTGGCGCGACGGCCGAACTTGCCGCGCAGCAATACGGGAACGCCGAAAGATTAGCGCGTTCGTCGCTTCTTCTCCACCGCATGCATTCTTCCACGTGGCGGGCGTTGACGATCTCGCTCGTGGCGCAGGACCGGATGGACGAGGCCCGCGAGGCGCTCGCCAAACTGCGACAGCTCGAGCCGCAATTGACGGTGGAGCGATATCTTGCGCGCATACCTAATGCAGGGCTCGAAATCGGCCGGCGCTGGGCGTGCTACCTGGCAATGGCGGGCTTGCCGTCCGGAAACGGTAATTCGAGCCGGCACTGATTAAGGAGAAAAATACCTCGCTCGTGTGAAGCAGCCCACATTCGGAACGAACGCGACCGGGGAAATTGCAACGAGGCGCTTACTGACGGAAATCTGACTTACTCACAAAGGAGGCAGGAATGAGCCAACTGGGTGGTGCGGGCGGAGCAGGTGGTGCGGGCGGTGCCGGTGGTGCGGGAGGAGCAGGTGGCGCCGGCGGTGCGGGTGGCGCTGGCGGCGCGATGCTTGGCACGCTGGCTGATGTCTATGCCAATTCGATCATGGTGGATGCCCTCATTCTCGGGCGCGCAGGAACGATCGTTGTTCCGGAGATTCCGACGCCGCCACACTACACCTACTACGCGCCGGGATTGCCGTTGCCCATCGATGGCGAGGAGCAAATGGAACGCTGGGAACCGTGGGTTCGTGCCTACACGGCGATCGGCGAAATACTGCAGGGGATCAATTTCCGGGTGTCTGGTAACGGATTCCAGGTCCGGTCGGACGCATCCGTGATTGCGGAAATCGGACGTCCGCAGAAGCCGACGTTCGAGGCACAAATCTCGCGGGTGCTTAGCTGGGCCGAACTGCGTAGCGAACGTGCCACCGAGATTATGGCGCAGATCGACCCGCAATACGCTTTCTGGTCGTCGATCGTCTTCATGCGTTCCGACAGCAACAGACGCACTCTCGAACTCATCAACATGGTTTTGCAATTCTGCGTGTATGTGGAAATGCGCTTCAAACATGCGCTCGCGTGCTGGCGTCCGGTAGAATACAACGCGCAGGTCCAGCCGATGATCACGACCCCGGGGCATGGATCCTACCCGAGCGGACACGCGACGCAGGCCCATGCGGTCGCGCATGTGTTGAAAGCGCTGCTGCATCTCGATCCGACCAGGCAGGCACATGCCATGGTCATCGACCAACTGGACCGTCAGGCGGCGCGCATCGCGACCAATCGTGTTGTTGCCGGCGTCCATTTTCCCGTCGACAGCATGGCAGGGCGCATGCTGGGCATCGCCCTGGCTGAGTATTTCGTCGGGCGCTGCACAGGTGACCAGAGATTCATGGAGCGGAAATTCCTCGTTTCGGAGATCGACGCCCATCCTTACACGGACTTCAATCCGTTCCACGCTGACCAGAACCTCAGCACCGGGAAGTTCTATTCCGAAAACGCGGGGGGGAACGTGGAGGAATCCGACTTGATGGAGCACGTCTGGAAAAAGGCGCGATACGAATGGGAGGGGAAATTCCCATAGGCGAAGCATCATCTCGCAACCAGAAGCGGAGAACGTCTGATGCCCGAGCCCAACTCCAAGTCCGAGCCCGCGTCCTACCCGAAATGCTTTGGTCCGTACCTCCGGTACGCAATTTCGGCGAACTTCAGGAACTTCGAATTTTTCGACTTGCAGTCCGCGTTGTTCTTTCTGGTGGAATTCCATGAGGAGACCGCTAGCAGGGCCAAGCAAAAGGAATTTGTAAATGAGATAGGAAATCACCATGGGGGCGTCGTCGATTTGGGCCCGTCCGACGACACCCGGTATGCTACGATGTTTGGCACCAAGTTGGCGTTGGCCGGCGAAGCTTTGGAAGTCTGGGACCGCTACGTCTCCAGGGTCGAGCTGTCGCTTCCCTTAAAACCGACGCCGGTAGTGGGTGCTGTGGAGAGGACGAGGAAGTCTCGCGCGAATGGCGACGATCCGGTGGGGTCCGTCCTGCTGGGCGTGATCGACGATGGCTGCCCGTTCGCCGCCGCGCAATTCCTCAAGAGCACGTCCGGTGTCGGCGTAAAGACGCGAGTTCGCGCGATATGGGATCAGAATTTTGGCAGACAACCGATCGACGTGAATGACAAGAACGGCCAGGCTTGCAAGTTTGGAGAATTCCTGACGGACTTCGCATATGGTCTAGAGTTTCGGCGCGCTTCCGATCCCCCCGGCGCCGCGTCCGCGCGGCAAATGGGACTAAGCGAATGGATCGAGCTGCATATGACGCCGCAAGGTACCCCCGATGAGGACAGCTGTTATGCGGACGCCGGGTTTCCCTGCCTGGCGCACCACGCGTCGCATGGTGCGCATGTCATGGACCTTTTCGCCGGGCGCGTGCCGGCCTCGTCACGAATCGGTCCCTTTGCGGGCGACCGGCGCGATCCGCCGAACTGGAAAGTGAGCGACGACGAGGCTGGCAAGGACGAGACCGACGTGGTGTTCGTGCAGTTTCCCACGCACTGCCTTCGCGATGCGACAGGCGTGTGGCTCAAGTCATATGTTTACGATGCCATCCAGTACATCCTGTCTCATGCGGATCCCAAGAAGACCGATCTCGTCGTGATAAACCTCAGTTACGGGCCGACGACAGGACCGCACAATGGTTTGGCCGAACTGGAAACATTGTTGACGACGTTCGTCGAAAAATACGACCATACCAAGGGAATGCCCGAGTTGAGGATCGTAATCGCAGCAGGCAATTCCTATCTGCTTCAGGATCACGTCGCTTTCTGCAGGAGCAGTGGCGAGCCTGACCATGTCGAATGGACTTGGCGCCTTCCTCCCGACAACACCACCCTGTGCTTTGCCGAAGTTTGGATGAAGACAGCCCATGTTAGTGGTGTCGACGTCAACCTGATTTCACCCAGCGGAGTCAGGTACGTACCGACCCCGCCTCCCCTTCCGGTCCCCAACCCGCTGCCGCCTACAATCCAAGCTGGCGTGGACACCCCTATCCCATGGGGCAGTGAAGATTCGATGTGGCGGCTTCAGGTCGAGCCAACCATCGCCACCGCCGGGCTGGTGGTCGAACATGGCGACTGGACGATCGAGGTCCGCAATATTCCCGAAAATGCGGAATTTCATGCCTATGTCGCGCGCACCGATCCCAACATGAATATGCGGACGGGCGCGAAGCGTTCGTATTTTGTCGACGCGAAGTGGGAAAAAGCCCGGTCGGCCGAGGCCAAATGCAAGTACGACAACGGGGAATTCGACAACAGCGGCTCGTTGATCGATCGCTACGGCACGCTCAACGGGATTGCGACCGCCAAGGATCATGACGGCGTGCACGTCGCCGGCGGCTACATCATCTCGAATCGGCGCAAGTCGCGCTATTCGTCGGCTGGCCCTGCTCGCCCGGGTCCCCTTGCCCGAAGGTACGGTCCAGATTTTCTGTTGCCCTGTGACGAGTCGTACGCGCTGCGAGGCATACGCGCCGGAGGCAACAGGAATGGCGCCGTTGTTCGATTGACCGGCACAAGCGCTGCTGCTCCACAACTGGCGCGGCACGTTGCGGATCCCCCGCTCCCGCCAGCGCACGACGTCCCGGGCACGCCAAGCGAGCAGTACAAACGAGGCGGCGGCAATTTTGAACCGCCATAGTGGCAAGGCAACCGGCGCGGCCGGGGACTATTTTGTACGCGCGATCGTGGTGCCGTCCCACGCTTCGCCGGCCGGATTTTCGAGCTGCTGCCGGCAGCGCTCGATCATCACCGCTGACGCGGTGTCGTCATGCCGGATTTCCAGCACCTTCTGGAACGCGGCGATCGCAGCAGTGAAGTCACCGGCGCGCCAGGCCACGAGCCCGGCCTCGTAGGCTGCGACCCATTCCGGCCTCGCATCGAACTCGCCAGCCATTCCCAGCAATTCGTAGATCTGCAGTCCGCCGGCGCGCCCGTAGACTGCCAGCCTGTCGAGTTCGCGAACCACGATGCGGTCACCCGCCAGCCGGCGCGTTTCCGGGCCGATGATGATGGTCGAGCCGTATACCTTGTTGGTGCTCTCCAGCCGGCTTGCGATGTTCACGGCGTCGCCGATCACGGTGTAGTTCAGGCGGACTTCCGATCCGATATTGCCGACCAGCATGTCGCCGGAATTGATGCCGATGCGGATCTTCACGGACTGGCCGTGGTCGTCGACGAGACCGGCCTC
>PNLC01000170.1 GCA_013822885.1 Bradyrhizobium sp. | reverse complement strand
GATCTATCTGGTCTCGGAAAACCCGCACCTCTATCCGGCGTCCGACATCGCGCCCGGGGTCAAGGTCGCGCACCGCGACGATCTCGACGCCGTGCAGAAGACCTGCCGCACCGTGAAGGGCGCTTCCGCCATCGTGTTCGTGCAGACTTGTGCTGCCGAAAAACGCCGCCGCCGCAAGCGCGGCCTGATGGAGGACCCGGCGCGCCGGGTCATGATCAATCCGGCTGTCTGCGAAGGCTGCGGCGATTGCTCGGTGCAGTCGAACTGCATTTCGGTCGAGCCGCTGGAAACCGAGATGGGCCGCAAGCGCACCATCAACCAGTCGACCTGCAACAAGGACTATTCCTGCCTGAAGGGCTTTTGCCCGTCGTTCGTTACCGTCGACGGCGGCAAGCCGCGCCGCCGCGCGCCGGCGAGCCTCGATACCACGGGCCTCGGCGATCTGCCGGAGCCGGCCTCATCCCCATCGCTGGAGCGGCCCTACAACATCGCGGTCGGTGGCGTCGGCGGCACCGGCGTGCTGACGATCGGCGCGCTGCTCGGCATGGCCGCGCATATCGAGGGCAAGGCCAGCATGATCCTCGACATGTCCGGCCTCGCGCAGAAGGGCGGCGCGGTGCTCAGCCACGTCCGGCTTTCCGAGCACACCGCCGACGTGACGTGCTCGCGCATCGTCACCGGCACCGCCGATCTCGTGATGGCGGCCGACGAGGTGGTGGCGGTGTCGAAGGATATGGTCACGCTGTGCGAGTCGACCCGCACCGTCGGTATCATCAACAGCCACGTCATCCCGACCGCGGATTTCATCCTCAACCGCGACTTCAATTTCCAGACCCGCAAGCTCAACTCGGTGCTGGAGACCGAGCTGCGCAAGGATTCTTCCTTCTACGATTTCACCAAGCCCGCCGAGGCGCTGCTCGGCGATTCCATCGCCACCAACATCATGATGCTGGGCTATGCCTACCAGAAGGGCCTGCTGCCGCTGTCGGCGAAGGCGATCCTGCAGGCGATCGAGGTCAATGGCGTCGCCATCAAGATGAACACGCAAGCGTTCCAGCTCGGCCGTCTCGCCGCGGCCGATCCGGCACGGCTGGCGGACATGATGAAGGACCAGGACGAGACGGCGCCGCCGAAGGCGCTGGACGCGATGTCGCTCGACGAGATCATCGCGCACCGCACCGGGCTCCTGACCGGCTATCAGAGCGGCAGGCTAGCCAAGCGCTACCGCAACCTCGTCACCCAGGTGCGCGATGTCGCCACCAAGGGCGGTTATGGCGATGCGCTGCCACGCGCGGTCGCGATCAATTACGCAAAGCTGCTGGCCTACAAGGACGAGTACGAGGTCGCGCGGCTCTTTACCGATGGCCGGTTCGAAAAGCAGCTTCGCGACCAGTTCGAAGGCGACTTCAAGTTCAGCTTCAACCTCGCGCCGCCGATGCTCGGCGGTGGCCTCGATGCGCTTGGCCGACCGAAGAAGCGCGCGTTCGGCGCCTGGATGATGCCGGTGTTCCGGACACTGGCAAAACTGCGCTTCCTGCGCGGCACGCCGCTGGACATTTTCGGTTACAGCGCCGACCGCAAGCTCGAACGCGACCTGATCGCGGGCTACGAAAAGGATGTCGCAACCGTGCTCGGCCTGCTGTCTCCGGTCACGCACGATACCGCGGTGGAAATCCTGTCACTGCCCGACCGCATCCGCGGCTACGGCCCGGTCAAGGAGAAGGCTGTCGCAGACGCAAAGACACGCTACACGCAGCTCACCGCCGATCTCGTCAATCCGCCGCCGGCCCCACGGCAGATCGCGGCGGAGTGAAGCACTCAGACGCTGTCGTCCCGGCGCTTGAGCCGGGACCCACCTTACGCCGCGGCAGCGATCTGATCGTTCGATCCATGGATCACCAATCCATCCACACGTCGTCCCTGCGAACGCAGGGACCCATACCGCGTGATCTATCGATGAAGGGCGGTGGCTGACACTCTGCGTTCGCCTACTACCGTGGTGAGTTGTTGAAGCGAAGCCATCTACCGTTGTGCCCATTGCGCGGGCCGCGGCGTATGGGTCCCTGCGTTCGCAGGGACGACCACGCATGAGTTTGCAAGGTGAGCCGTGCCTTTCGCCTTCCGTCGCGGTCGGAAGTATGATTTCGTCCCTCTCGAAGAGGCTGTCAAAGCCTTGCAAGAACAATTTTCGGGAGGACGGTGATGCGCTTTTCCGCGGTGATCCTTATGACAATTTCATCCATTTTTGCTTCTGCCGCGCTGGCTCAATCTCCAAAACTTGCTGTCGAAGAGATGATGGTCCCGTCCTCTGATGCGGGCATCGAGATCTACGTGCGTAACAAGCGTCCCGCGGATATGACCTCATTCCGGCCGGAGCGCACCGTCCTTTATGTGCATGGTGCGACCTATCCGGCATCGACCGCCTTCGATCTGCAACTGGATGGCATGTCCTGGATGGATTACATCGCGTCCCGGGGCTACGACGTTTATCTGCTGGACCTGCGCGGCTACGGCAAGTCGACGCGGCCGAAGGAAATGAGCGACAAGCCGGAAGCCAATGCGCCGCTGGTGCGCGGCGAGACGGCGGTGAAGGACATCTCGTCCGTCGTCGATTTCATTCTGAAGCGGCGCAACATCTCGAAACTCAATCTGCTCGGCTGGTCGTGGGGTACGACGCTGATGGCAACCTACACCACGCAGAACGCGGCCAAGGTGGAGCGCCTGGTGCTGTATGCGCCGGCGTGGATTCGCAACACACCGTCGCTGGTGCAGTCCGGCTCCGGCCCGATCCCGGCCTACCGGATGGTGCGGAGGGACCAGGCACTCGGGCGATGGCTCACCGGCGTGGCCGATGACAAGAAGGCCAGCCTGATCCCTGCCGGCTGGTTCGACGCCTGGGCCGATGCCACCTGGGCCACCGATCCCGACGGTGGCAAGATGGATCCGCCAGTGCTTCGCGCACCGAATGGCGTCGTGATCGACGGCGCGGAATTCTTTGGCGCCGGGAAGGCATATTACGATCCATCGAAGATCACCGTGCCGACGCTGCTCGTTCTCGCCGAATGGGACAAGGACACGCCTCCCTACATGGCGCAGACGCTGTTTCCTCTGCTGACAAACTCTCCCGGCAAGCGCTTTGTGCAATTGGCCGAGGGCACGCACAGCATCATCATGGAGAAAAACCGCCTGCAATTGTTCAAGGCGGTGCAGGCCTTCTTCGATGAGGCGGCAGGCCTGTGATCAGCCAGCCGTGTTGCGTCGGGCGAGGGCGCAGTGCGCCGTGCGCACCGCTATTTCTTCTGCAATCTGTACCGGCCAAGATACTTCTCGGCGGTGTTCTTCAGAAATCTGGCAAATTCGCGGTGGCGCATCTCGGTCGGGACTGCGATGGCAATTGCCACGAAATTGGCGACGAGCACCATGATCGCGAAGATGTAAAAGTTGCGTTCCGGCCGGATCACGAATGCGGCAAACATGATCGAGTAATGAACCAGATAGAGCGTGAACGAGTAATCGGCGAAAAATTTTACCGAGCCGATGACCGGGTTCGATGTGATCAGCCGTTGGGATTGTGAGGCTGCCAGCACCCCGAACAGAAACATCACGAGGGTCGCGTAAGTGAGAACATTGTACTCCTTGCCCGCCTTTGTAACGAGGAAGAAACAGATTGCCGCACCGAGCGCGAGTAGCAGCGACGCCCAATAGGGTAACTGTACTTTCCGGAGCACGAGAAGAACGCAGGTTCCCATGAGCCAGAGCGAGAACAGTCCCATGCCGACGCCGTCCGCTGACTGAGAGCCTCGTAGATAGTGGAGCGGGACCTGGCAGAAGAGAATGGCGAGAGCAATCATGAGCAGGCGGCGCCGAGGCCGGGCCCAGATGAAGAAGACGGCGGCAACGAACATGTAGATGTGCCACTCGATGGCGAGCGTCCAGAGCGGACTGGCCGAGCCGAAAGCGGGCGTTCGCAGATATTTGGCAAGCACGCCGCGATACGACTCGAACATGAAGAGGTTACCGACGAAGGTCTTTGCAGTGTAATAATCCGCGAAGGCTCTTTCGTTGAAGATATGGATCACGACGCCGTCGAGGACGGCGACGAACAGCAGCGCAGGAACGAGCGCGGAATAAATTCTGGCGAACCGCTCGAGCCAGAAGGTACCAAATCCGTACGATGGCTGTTTTGATCGTTCCATCAGCGTGAAGCTGATCAGGAGTCCCGACAGCACGAAGAAGATCAGCACCCCGACGTTCTGCATGAGCGGAAGCTCGGATGGACGCCATGGCGGCATGAAGAAGGCAATGCCGTGACCCACGCAAACCATCTGTGCCGCGATCGCACGCAGCAGGTCGAGCGTTACCGATGTATCGTTTTTCGATCTGTCGAGGATGAACATTTAAAACATAGCCAGCATTACTCCCGCGTATGGAACAACCTGCGAGCCGAGAGTAGTCTGAATGGTGGTGGCTTCGCCATGAAAGCCGTCGATCCCGGCGCGCCTGCAGCCGACTGCCTCGTCGGGCAAATCAGCAAGCGGTTCACCCCGGTAGGTCGTCCAAAATCCAATCGAGGGCCCTGCGCGCGAACGCAAATTTCACCAGCCGATTCAACGCGATTTGGGCCGTCCAGCCTGCGGATCGAAAATAAACCGCTTCACCTTTTTCGAACGCCGTGGCCTCCTATCGCCATCCCGCCTCATGAAGAGGGGCGTACGCGTCGTCACGATACGTGGAGTGCGGGTTGCGGTGGACGCTGACGGCGTTGCGCGCGGAAGGGGTCGCAGGGCGGCGAAAGCTGTGAGCGATCAATCCCGCGCAGGACGGGCGGCGTTGTTGCGTACGGCAAAACCGTGTGGTCCTGGCGCCCGTGGCTGGCGTCAAGCTGGCGGAGGCTGATCGAAACCAACCGGGTTCGACCAGCCGCTAATCCGGCAGCGACGGAGGCAAAACGAATTCGTCTCCGAGGAGAGCGCGGCATAAGCCGTCAAACCATTGCGCAGGGAAGGCCGGATGCTCTCCGCTGGACCTGTATGCTCGTGTGCGCACTTCTCTGTGCACATTGCACACGAGACCGCGGGTGCAGCGCGCACCCGGTCTTCCCTGCGCCCTCTCGATTCCGGAGGGCCGAGCGACCAGGCACAACTCGGGCGCACCGCGCCGCGAGATTGCGTTGGCATATCTGCCGCTCACCGCCCGATACGATTTTGGCCGATAATCATCCCGACTTGAGTCCCGTCGCTACCGTCTCGCCTGACGGAATATTTCCGCGCTTGCCAAGGGGGCAGGGACAGGCCAGAAAACTTTCAGGAAGAAGAAACGCCAACGGAGCACGATTTGACCATCAAGGGCAAAGCCTACATTGCCGGGATCTACGAGCATCCCACCCGGCACGCACCCGATAAATCCACCGCGCAGTTGCACGCCGAGGTCGCCAAGGGTGCGATCGAGGATGCCGGGCTGACCAAGGCCGATATCGACGGCTATTTCTGCGCCGGCGACGCCCCCGGCGGCGCCTGGCCGATGGTCGATTACCTCGGGTTGAAGGTGCGCCACGTCGATTCCACCGAAACCGGCGGCTGTTCCTATCTGATCCATCTCGGCCACGCCGCCGAAGCCATCGCGGCGGGCAAATGCTCGATCGCGCTGGTCACGCTGGCGGGCAAGCCGCGCACGGGGGTGATGCCGCCGCGCGCGGCCGGGGCGGAGGCCGATTTCGAGGCGGCCTACGGCGCGACCACCCACAATGCCTACGGCATGTGTGCCATGCGCCATATGCACGACTATGGCACCACCAGCGAGCAGCTCGCCTGGATCAAGGTCGCCGCCTCGCATCACGCCCAGTACAACCCGCACGCGATGCTGAAGGAGGTCGTCACGGTCGAGGACGTGCTGAACTCGCCGATGATCTCCGATCCGCTGCATCGCATGGATTGCTGCGTCGTCACCGACGGCGGCGGCGCCATGATCGTGACCACGCCGGAAATCGCCAAGAGCCTGAAGAAGCCGCTGGTGCGGTTGATCGGCCATGGCGAGGCGATGAAGGGTCCCCGCGGCGGCAAGGATCTCGACCTCACTTATTCCGCCGGTGTCTGGTCGGGCCCGCGCGCGTTCGAGGAAGCTGGCATCACGCCGAAGGACATCAAGTACGCCTCGATCTACGACAGCTTCACCATCACGGTGTTGATGCAGCTCGAAGACCTCGGCTTCTGCAAGAAGGGCGAGGGCGGCAAGTTCGTCGCCGACGGCAATCTGATCTCGGGCGTCGGCAAGCTGCCGTTCAACACCGATGGCGGCGGTCTCTGCAGCAATCACCCGGTCAACCGCGGCGGCATGACGAAGATCCTCGAAGCCGTTCGGCAATTGCGCGGCGAAGCGCATCCGAAGGTACAGGTGCCGAACTGCGACCTCGCCATTGCTCACGGCACCGGCGGACTTCTCGGCGTGCGCCATGCCGCCTCAACCTGCATTCTGGAGCGCGTGTGATGGCCGAAGCCAAGAAGTATCCGACGCCGGTCACCAATCCGGAGACCGCGCAGTTCTGGGAAGCCGCCAAGCAGGGCAAGTTTCTGATCAAGCGCTGCACGGCGTGCGGCGAGCCGCATTACTTCCCGCGCTCGATCTGCCCGTTCTGCTTCTCCGACAAGACGGAGTGGGAGGAGAGCTCGGGCGAAGCCACGATCTACACGTTCAGCCTGATGCGCAAATCGCCGACCGGCCCCTATGCGATCGCCTACGTCACCCTGAAGGAAGGCCCGTCGCTGCAGACCAACATCGTCGATTGCGACATGGACAAGCTCCAGATCGGCCAGAAGGTGAAGGTGGTGTGGAAGCCCACCGACGGCGCCCCGCTGCCCTTCTTCACGGTGGCCTGACGGAATTGCCTGCGCTGCGCGCCAAACAACAGGTCGTCATCCCCGCGAAAGCGGGGATCCAGTAAACACCGGCGTTTACTGGATGCCCGCCTGCGCGGGCATGACAGAGGAGAGGAAACCCGGGAGAGGACGACCGCAATGCCGATCAACTACGAACAACTGATGGCCCTGAAAAATCTCGGCCAGAAATACGCCTATACCGACCGCGACGTGATGCTCTACGCCTACGGCATCGGCATGGGCGCAGACCCGATGGACGAGAAGGAGCTGGCCTACGTCAACGAGGGCACCTTCACCCCGCGTCCGCTGAGAGTCGTGCCGACCTTCGCCTCGGTGGCGGCCTGGGGTTCGGGCCCCGGCGAGATGAATTTGAACCGCGTGATGGTGGTCGACGGCGAGCGCGACATCACCTTCCACAAGCCGCTGCCCGGCGCGGCCAACATCACGGCCGATTCCACCGTGCTCGACGTCTTCGACAAGGGCAAGGACAAGGGCGCGGTGATCCGCCACCAGACCGTGCTGAAGGACGAGAAGGGCGAGAAGCTCGCGACCCTCGTCGCCTCGCGGTTCGCGCGCGGCGACGGCGGCTTCGGCGGGCCGTCCGAAGGCCAGCCCGAGCCGCACAAGGTGCCGGCACGCGCGCCCGACAAGATCGTCGACATCACGACGCGCCCGGACCAAGCGCTGGTCTATCGCCTCTGCGGTGACCGCAACCCGCTGCACTCCGATCCTGAGTTTGCCAAGAAGGCCGGCTTCCCGCGGCCGATCCTGCACGGCATGTGCACCTACGGCATCACCTGCCGCGGCGTGCTGCAAACCTACGCCGACTACGACCCGTCCGCCTTCAGGCAGCACGTGGCGCGTTTCTCGTCGCCGGTGTTTCCCGGCGAGACCGTGACGATGGAGTTGTGGAAGGACGGCAACGTCGTCTCTTTTGAGGCCAAGGTGAAGTCGCGCAACGTCACCGTGATCAAGAGCGGCAAGACGGTGCTGGGTTAGTATTCCCGTCATTCCGGGGCGATGCGTAAGCATCGAACCCGGAATCTCGAGATTCCGGGTCTGGTCCTTCGGACCATCCCGGAATGACGAAAACAAAATTCCGGAGAAGGCACCATGGGACTACTCGACGGCAAGGTTGCGATCATCACCGGCGCGGGTGGTGGGCTCGGTGAGGCCTACGCCAAACTGTTCGCGCGCGAAGGCGCCGCGGTCGTGGTCAACGATCTTGGCGGACCGCGCGACGGTTCCGGCTCGGACAAGTCGATGGCGCAGCAGGTGGTCGACGCGATCAAGGCCGAGGGCGGCCGCGCCGTCGCCAACGGTTCCGACATCTCGACCATGGCCGGCGGACAGTCCGTGTTCGAAGACGCCATCAAGAATTTCGGCCGCGCCGATATCCTGGTGAACAACGCCGGCATCCTGCTCGACGAGACCTTCGCCAAGGCCAAGGAGGCCAACTGGGACCGGGTAATCAAGGTGCACCTCAAAGGCACCTTCTGCTGCACCCAGCCGGTGTTCAAATGGATGCGCGAAAACGGCGGC
>PNLC01000169.1 GCA_013822885.1 Bradyrhizobium sp. | reverse complement strand
CGAGCACGAGGTCGGCCTCCGGCGTGGTCGGGCCATTGGCGCCCTCGGCCAGCACGCGGCATTTGAGATTCTCGGCGACCTTCGCATCGATGACGCGTTCCATCGCCGCCGGCACCAGCACGTCGCAGCGCAGCGTGAGGATCTGATCGGGATCGAAGGCGAGCTGATTGGAGAAGCCGGCGATGCTGCCGTGCGTGCCGGCGTGCCGCATCAGTGCGGGAATGTCGAGCCCGGCCGCATCGTGCAGCGCGCCGGTGTGATCGCTGACCGCGATGATCTTCACGCCATACTGATAGAGCTCCAGCGCGGCATAGGAGCCGACATTGCCAAAACCCTGGATCACGGCGGTGGCCGTGCCGGGATTGATCGAGAGCTCCTTCAGCACGCGTCGTGCGAGATAGGCGACACCGCGGCCGGTGGCCTCGCGACGGCCGAGCGTGCCGCCCGAGGAGACCGGCTTGCCGGTGACGATCTCGGTCACGGTGCGGCCCTGATACATCGAGTAGGTGTCCATGAACCAGGCCATCACCTGCTCGTTGGTGCCCATGTCGGGCGCCATCACGTCGGTATGCGGACCGACGAACGGAATCATCTCCTGCATGTAGCGCCGCGACAGCGCTTCGAGTTCGCGTTTGGAGATCGTCGAGAGGTCGACGTTGACGCCGCCCTTGGCGCCGCCATAGGGCAACCCGACAAGGGCGCACTTCCAGCTCATCCAGATCGCGAGCGCCGCGACCTCGCCGATATCGACCGAGGGCGCAAACCGCGTGCCGCCCTTGGTCGGACCGAGGGTGAGATGATGCTGTACCCGGTAGCCCTCGTATACCGCGACCGTGCCGTCGTCGCGGTGGATCGGACAGGAAATGGTGACCGACCGTTTGGGCATCAGGATGCGGTCGCGCTCGTCCATCGGGATTTCGAGATGGTTGGCGATGACGCCGAACTGGTTCACCGCCATATCGAACACCGGACCGGAATAAACGGTCATGATCTGCCTCCCTTCGTCGGAACCCCGGGCGGCGATCGGCCGTTATCGGCGCATGCCGGCGATGGTCCAGAAACTAACCTGAGGACGGTCGTAGTCTGCCCATACTCCCATCTCAAGCTGCAAAGACGGCACGGTTGCGAATAATTTCAGCGAATGCATCCGATAACCGGTGCTAATGTAGCCGCGCCGGGCCCGAACCCCCATCAGGACATGACGGAAAACGAATGCAGGCCCTCTTCATCGGACAGACCTATATCGACGTCACCTTCATCACCGACCACATGCCGACCGGCGACGAAAAGCATGTCGCCGACGCCTATGCGATCTCGTTCGGCGGCAATGCGGTCACGGCGGCATTCTGCTGTGCCAAGCTCGGCATCGTGCCGGACCTGATCGCCACCGTCGCCAATGACTGGCTCGGGCGCATGTTCTGGGACATGAGCGCGAAATACGGAATCTCGGTCCACCCGCGCAAGGTCAACTCCTCCTCGCTGTCCTTCATCATGCCCAAGGACGGCAAGCGCGCCATCGTGCGCTGCCGCGACGACGAGCACATCCATCCCTTCCCGCTCCTGAATCTGAAGGGCTGCCGCGCGCTGCATGTCGACGGCCACCAGCCGGACGCGGCGATACATTACGCCAAGCTCTGCCGCGAGGACGGCATCCTGACCTCGCTCGACGGCGGCGGCCTGCGCACCAATACGCATGAGTTGCTGGCGTATATCGATGTCGCGATCGTCGCCGAGAGGCTTTGCGAACAGATGGATCTGACGCCCGAAAAAATGCTGGACTATCTCAAGGGCCGCGGCTGCCGGGTCGGCGGCGTGACCCAGGGCGAGAAAGGCCTGCTCTGGTATGACGAGGCCGGCGTGGTACGCACCATGCCCGCGCTGCCGATCCCGCGCGAACGCGTGATCGATACTAACGGCGCCGGCGATGTCTTCCATGGCGCCTATGTCTATTCCTACCTCAGCAACCCTTCCAAGGGCTGGCACGAGCATTTCGAGTTTGCGCGCGCCGCCTCGACCTACAAGATCCAGCGCCTCGGCAACGAGGCCGGCCTGCCGGCGCTTGCCGATATCGAGGCGGTCAAGCAGGAGTTCGGAGTGAGCGCCTGACGGCGCCAGCAGGAGATTGTCACGCATGGGGCGCGTCTTCGTCGCCGGCAGCATCAACATGGACGTGGTGGCAACAGCCGTGCGACATCCCAGGGTCGGCGAGACCGTCGCCGGCGATGCCGTACATTATTTTCCCGGCGGCAAGGGCGCGAACCAGGCGGTCGCGGCCGCAAAACTCGGCGCACCGACAACGCTGATCGGTCGGCTCGGCGCAGATGCGTTCGGACAGCAATTGAAGGCGTTTCTGACTGCGCAGGGCGTCGACCTCGCCTTCGTCGCAGACACCGCCGGCACCCATACCGGAACGGCCATCATCACCGTCGCAGATGCCGACAATACGATTGTGGTGGTGCCCGGCGCCAATGCGCTGGTGACGCCAGAGGATGTTGCGGTACCCGAGCTTGCGAAGGGCGATATCGCCGTCAGCCAGTTCGAGATTCCGCTGCCCGCGATATCAGCGTTTTTCCGGCGCGCCCGGGCGGCAGGTGCGACAACAATCCTTAATCCGGCACCGGCGATGATGTTCGGCGCGGAGCTGTTGGATCTCGTCGATGTCCTCGTCGTAAACGAGACCGAGTTGGGATTCCTCGCGAACACTGAACTTGAGGCTACCGACGATCCCGCGCGGTTCATTGAAGCTTCGCAATCGCTGTCAGCCGGTGCGAACAGGATAATTTGCGTCACGCTCGGCAAGCGCGGCGTGCTCGCTCTGATCGACGGCGAGGCTTCGATGATCGCCGGCCGCGCGGTCGAGGTCGTCGACACGACAGGCGCAGGCGATTGTTTCGTCGGCGCCCTCGCCGCGCGACTGGCCAGCGGAACGCCCCTCCGCGATGCACTTGGTTACGCCAACGCCGCAGCCTCGATCTGCGTGCAGCGGATGGGCGCTGCGCCATCGATGCCAACGGCGGCCGAGGTGGTCTCGGCTTTGCACGGATAGCGCACTGAGAACGGCTACTTGAGCGCCTGCAACTCGTCATACTGAGCCCTGGTCCAGCCGGCGCCGGCGGAGGCATCGTTATGCAGCGGCAGCGCCGCCTTGCGGAATGCCTCGCGATCAGGCTCGATCACGGTGTTGCCGAGTCTTTTGAACTCACCGGCCAGGATCCTCTCGGAAGCCTCGATCGCTTCCGTCGCCTTCGCGGCGGCCTCTTTTAGCGTATCCGCAAGGATCCGCCGCTCGTCCGGCGTCAGCTTGTTCCAGACGTGACTGCCGACCACCGTCACCATCGATTCCGTGATGTGTCCGGTCAGCACGATGTGACTCTGCAACTCGTAGAACTTCTTGGCCATGATCGTCGGCAGCGGATTCTCCTGGCCATCGACGAGCCCCTGCTTCAGCGCGTTATAGACATCGGAAAAGGCGATCGGTGTGGCGGTGGCGCCGACGGATTTCGTGAACATCAGGAACAGCGGCGCCGCCGGCACGCGCAGCCTCATGCCCTTCATCTCCTCGGGTTTTTTGATCGGCTTGTTGGCGGTGACGTGGCGCTGGCCGTAATAGGTGAGCGCAACGATCTTGTGCCGGGACTTGTCGTCGTAGCCCTTGACCAGATCGGCAAACAGCTTGCTGTCGCGATAGGCCTTCCAGTGATCGAGATCGCGCATCATGTACGGCGCGCCAGAGATGCCGAGCGGCTTGTAGGTCGATGCGGCGAAGTTGACACCGACATAGACGATATCGATCGTGCCGAGCCCGAGGCCCTCGTTGAGTTGGCTCTCATTGCCGAGCTGGGAAGCCGGAAACACCTGAATATCGAATTTGCCGTTGGTGCGCTTCTTGATCTCGCTCGCGGCCCACAGCGCCTCGGTGTGAAAGGGCTCGGTTACCTCGTAGACATGCGCCCATTTCAGCCTGGTCTGCCCTGAGGCAGTACCACCCATGGCCAAGGCAGCGACAATAGCGCCGGTCAATGTGAGGCAGCGCTGCCAGGCGGACATGTGAACTCCCCAAAATGGACTCCCGGAGTCATCTTGGTCTTCTGACGACAGCGTTGCCGAAATGACCGACCGATGCAAGCAGAGAGCACCGCAGCAAATTTGACCTAAGTGAGGGCGCTCTTCAGATCGAAGCCGGTATCTCCCGCCTGCTCGGGCGTGATCGACCCGTGGGCGGCAAGCAGGCGGCGACCGAACATATGATCGCCGGCGCGGTTGACGGACTCGATACCGACGAGTTGGCCGGCCTTGTAACAGAAGGCAGAGAACGCGCCCGCGGCACGGTCACCGCGTACCACCACGCGGTCATAGCCGGTGGTCAGCCCCACCATCTGCAGCTTGTCGGGGCCCTGATCGCTCCAGAACCATGGCAAGCCATCATAGGGCTTGGGGTCGCCCGTCAGACGCGCTGCCACGCAACGGGCGTGGTCGGTGGCGTTCTGCACCGACTCCAGCCGCAATGAGCCGCCGAACCGGGGGCTCGCATACAGCGCGCAATCGCCAACCGCTGAAATGTTCGGGTCGGCGGTAAGGAGATGCTCATCCACGATGATGCCGGCCGCGACCGGCAAGCCCGCCTCCGCCGCCAACTCGACATTGGGCAGGACGCCGACGCCGACCACGATAAGGTCAGCGTTGATGTGTCGTCCGTCGCTGAGGCTAACGCCGGTGACTTTGCGGCCGTCGCTTTCGATGCTGGTGACCTGCACGCCGAGATGAATCCGGATGCCGGCCGCGGTGTGGCGCGCCTGAAAATGCTCCGAGATTTCCGCGGTAACCGCGCGCGCCATCACCCGCGTGGCGAGTTCGATGACGTCGACTTCGAGGCCTTTGGCGCGGGCGGTTGCGGCGAATTCCAGGCCGATAAATCCGGCACCGACGACGACGACGCGCTGGCCCGGGGCGATATGATCCCGCAAGGACTGGCTTTCGTCGAGCGTCCGCAAGTAACGGACACCATCGAGATTGGCGTTGGGGATGTCGAGCAGGCGGTTGCGCGCGCCGGTCGCCAGTACCAGGTGGCCGTAATCGAGCCATGCGCCGGAGGCAAGCATCACCTTGCGCGCGGCCCGGTCGATCGACACGGCGCGGTCCGAGATCAGATCCACCTTCTGGTCGTGGTAGAATTTTTCCGGCCGGAACATCAGGCTGTCGGGCCCGCCGGTCCCCTTCAGGTAGGCCTTGGACAGCGGCGGCCGCTGGTACGGCAGATGGCCCTCATCGTTCACGAGCGCGATGCGTTCTGAAAAGCCGTGCTGGCGCAGCGACGTCGCAAGCTGAAAGCCGGCATGGCCCGCGCCGATGATGACAACTGGTCCTGCCGTCATAACGACAGCCTACGTTCGAGCACACAGGAAGGACCCATGTCGTCTTCTCTCCAATGATGCTGGCTTGCCTGCCTCGTCCCTTGGGAGCGGCGCTCGTGTCCGCGTCCCGAACGATGACTGGCCGCATTTGACCCCATGGCGCGGAGGGACGCAAGGGCGTCCCGCGGCTCCAGGCTTGTGCCGCATTCTGCAAGCCCCGCCGGGGATTGTCACCCCTGACGATGTCGATTTAAATGCCCGCCCCTCCCCGCGCACTCCGAGGATTGCCATGTCGACCTCCGATGATACCGCCGCCCCTGCCCTGCTTCGGATGGAAGGCCCGATCGCCACCATTACGCTGAACCGGCCCGAGGCCTTCAACTCGATCAACCTGTCGATCGCGCAGAAGCTCGAGCAACTTGGCGCCGAGGTCGAAGCCAATGACGATGTTCGGGTGCTGGTGATCGAAGGACAAGGCCGCGCGTTCTCGGCCGGCGGCGATTTGCAGACCATCGGTGCCGCCGCCGCCAATGACACCATCGCGCCCGTGGTCGGGGAATTGCTGAAGCACTACCATGCCTTTATCGAGACAGTGCGACGGATGCCCAAGATCGTGCTGTCCAGCGTCAACGGGTCCGCGGCCGGCGCGGGCATGGGACTCGCTTTCGTCACCGACCTCTGCATAGCGGCCGATGATGCCCGCTTCACGCCGGCCTATGCCAAGATCGGCGTCTCGCCGGATGGCGGCAGTACGGTCGGCATGGTCGGTACCGTCGGCACCCGCCGGGCGCTGCAGATATTTCTGGCCGAAGACAGTTTTACCGCGCAGCAGGCCCATGAATGGGGCCTCGTCGCCCGGGTCGTTCCAGCGGCGGAGCTGAAGGCGGAGACGCGGAAATTTGCCGAGCGCCTGGCGCAGAATCCGCCGGCCGCGATCGGCGGCACCAAGTCGCTGGTTTACCAGGCCGCGACCACGCCGACCAGGCAGCAGCTTGATGCCGAGGAGAAGGGGATCATCGACGCCATGCAGACCGATGATTTCCGCGTTGCCGTGAAGCGATTCACCAGCAAGTCGAAATGAGGGGCGTCTCTAGCCCTTGCCCTGCTCGCGCATGAAATCGAAATCGCAGCCCTCGTCGGCCTGAAGGATGGTTTCGTTGAAGAGGTGCGCATAGCCGCGCCTCGCCCAATCGGGCGTCGCGGCCGGCGCGAGCGCGGCTCGGCGCTTTTCCAGTTCGGCGGTATCCACTAGAAGGTCGATGCTGCGCTTGGCGACATCAAGGCGGATCATGTCGCCGTTCTTCACCAGCGCCAGCGGCCCGCCGACGGCAGATTCCGGCGTGATATGCAGCACGATGGTGCCGAACGCCGTGCCGCTCATGCGCGCATCCGAGATCCGCACCATGTCCTTCACGCCGCCGCGCGCGAGCTTCTTCGGGATCGGCAGATAGCCCGCCTCCGGCATGCCGGGCGCGCCCTTGGGGCCGGCGTTGCGCAGCACCAGCACGTCGTCGGCATTGACGTCGAGGGCGGGATCGTCGACCCGCAGCGTCATTTCCTCGACGGAATCGAACACCACCGCGCGACCGGTATGCTGCAGCAGCTTGGGGCTCGCCGCCGATTGCTTGATGACGGCCCCGCGCGGCGCGAGGTTGCCGCGCAGCACCGCCATCGCGCCTTCAGACTTGATCGGGTTGTCGCGCGGACGGATGGCATCCTGCCCCGGCACGTCTTCCGCGGCGGCGACGACGTCGCGCAGCGTTTGACCGGTGATGGTCTTGGCATCGAGATCGATGAGGTCGCCGAGCTGCGCCATCAGCTTCGGCACGCCGCCGGCATGATGGAAATGCTCCATGTAATGTTCGCCCGAAGGCTTCAGATCGACGAGCACCGGTACCTCACGGCCAAGCCTGTCGAACGTCTCGAGGTCGATCTTGTGCGGCGAACGATGGGCGATCGCAGTCAGATGAATCAGCCCGTTGGTCGAGCCGCCGATGGCCTGCAACACCACCTGTGCATTGCGGAACGACGCTGGTGTCAGGAATTCGCTAGGCTTTGGTCCCTTTGCCTTCGCCATCGCGGCGGCAACCTTGCCGCTGGACTCCGCCGACCGAAAACGCTCGGCATGCGGCGCCGGGATCGTCGCGCTCATCGGCAGCGACAGCCCGAGCGCCTCGGTAATGCACGCCATGGTGCTGGCGGTCCCCATGACCATGCAGGTACCGACCGACGGCGCCAGCCGGCCGTTGACCGCCTCGATCTCATCGTCATCGATTTCACCGGCGCGATACTTTCCCCACAGCCGCCGGCAATCCGTGCACGCCCCCAGTACCTCGCCCTTGTGATGGCCGACCACCATCGGCCCGACCGGAATGACGACCGTGGGCAAATCGGCGGAGACCGCGGCCATGATCTGTGCCGGCAACGTCTTGTCGCACCCGCCGATCACGACCACGGCGTCCATCGGTTGCGCACGGATCATCTCCTCGGTGTCCATCGCCATCAGATTGCGCAGATACATCGAGGTCGGATGCGAAAAGCTTTCGGCGATCGAGATGGTTGGAAACACCATCGGCATCGCGCCCGTCAGCATGACGCCACGTTTCACCGCCTCGATGATCTGCGGAACGTTGCCATGGCAGGGATTGTAGTCGCTGTAGGTGTTGGTGATGCCGACGATCGGGCGATTGAGCGCGTCGTCGGAATAACCCATCGCCTTGATGAAGGCCTTGCGCAGGAACAGCGAGAAGCCAGCGTCCCCATAACTTGCCAGTCCCTTGCGAAGTCCGTCGGCCATTTTCTCATTCCCGTTTTCGAGGCTTTGTTACGAACCCAACTTCCAGTCGACGATCCGGTCCTTGTCGCCATCGAACTCCATGCTGCAGAACGTGCCGCCCTGGTAGTAATCGCCGACCGGATCCGGCTTGAGCCTAGCCTGCTCGGCCATGGCGTGTTCGCGAAAATCTTCGCCGCGGCCGCTCGGCCGATAGCCGAGTTCGTAGGCGCGATGATTGTCCCACCAGGCGCGCTCGTTATAGGAGGCGCCGTAGAGGATCTCGAAGTGAATATCGGGATGG
>PNLC01000168.1 GCA_013822885.1 Bradyrhizobium sp. | reverse complement strand
AAAGCAACGATGTCATGATGCGGCCTCCCGAAATACTGCGGACTGGCGAATGAGCCTGCCCAGGCGCTGATGAACGATCTCGAGCGTGAAACGAAACGCGCCGCCGCCGAGATCAGAATGGGTCACGGTAAGGTCGCCGGGCGTGAGCCAGGGCGGCAACGGCAGTCGCAACCACCCGACCTGCAGGGCGTAACCGTGGCTGCGAAACACCAGGGCTTCGTGCTCGACCGATATCCGCAACGCCATGCTGACGCCGCTTCCGACATATTCCTCCAGCCCGGTCGGGCCGGCGAAGCGTTTCGCCGAGTGAATGACCTGCGGAAATCCGCATGTGCGGGCGCAGATGCGGGTCCAGATCTGGCCGCCGTTCGCGGCATCCTCGGTCACCGTCACGACCATCGGGACGCCGGTCTCGGTGCCCGTCGGCAGCGGTCCGCCGATCAGGCGCGCGAGCTGCGCCAGCCACCAGCCGGCCTGGCTGAAGCAGACCTCATCGACCTCGCCGACATAGACGACGGTCTCGCCGTCGGCAAAGCGCTTGGAGAACCGCCGCCATATCGCCAGCGGCAGGCGGCCCCAATCTTCGTCGGGCAATAGATCGTGGAAGCGGCGGTCGTCGAGCAAGATGGTGTTCGCGGCGGGCGTTGCGGGAAGCCTTGGTACTCTCGTGGACGCCATCGAACGCTCCTGTCGCCGCCGCTATTTGGATTTCCCCGCCGGCAGGAAGCTGACGATCTTTTCGCCAAGCTTGATCAGCGCGACCAGCCTCGGCCGCGGCACCTTCAGCATCTGCATGTACCAGCGGTCGACCAGCTCCGTGAAAGCCAGCATTTCCTTCAGCCGCTTGCTCGCGACGGGGCTGATGGTCGGGTCGTCCGCCGCGTCGGAGACGCAGGCGCGCAGCGCGTCGACAGCAGGGTCGATCTCGCGCTCCTTGCGGCCTGCGGCGATCCGCGCCGCCACTTCCCAGATATCGGTTTCGGCCTCGAAATGATCGCGGCGGTCGCCGAGGATCGGCACCCGCCGGATCAGGTTCCAGGCCAGCAATTCCTTGATCGAATTGGAGACGTTGGAGCGCGCCATGCCGAGCGTCTCGGCAATGTCGTCGGCAGTCATCGGAGCCTCGGCGAGATAGAGCAGGCCGTGGATCTGGCTGACCGAGCGGTTGACGCCCCACTCGTCCCCCATGTCGCCCCAGTGCAGGATGAACCGTTCGACGGCGGCCGGGAGTTTCTTTTTGCCGGTTATTTCTGTCATGACAGAAATATCTGACGTATCTGGACGGATGTCAAGGGCTCGAACGCTACCTCGGTTTGCCGGAATTGCCCTCTTTCCCGCTCCCGTGGAGTCTGCGCCCCGGGCCCGGCAACGCCAAAGGCGGCCGGTTCCGCTGTCCGGAACCCTGCCGGTCCGAACTATTCCGCTTTTTCCCGATCGATTTATTAACCGGTTCGGCACCGATCGCCTCTTAAGTTCAGGCGTGTTGCCGGCCAGCCGATCTGGCACGCGGCCAGCCAAGGCGCAGAATGCCCGATCAAGATCTCACAGACCCCGGCGAGCCGCTGCGCCGTGTTTCGCCCGCCGCAGTGGTCATCGCGTTTGCGCTTGCGATGACGGCCTGCGTGCTGGGCGTGGTGGCATGGAAAGCGCTCGACGCCAAGGCGACGACACTGGAGCGCGGTCAAACCGACATCCAGAACCTGGCGCACTCGCTGGCCGAGCATGCCGCCCATACCATCCAGTCCGCCGATATCGCGATGGCCGGAATGGTCGACCTGCTGAAGTACAGGCAACCGTTGCCGGAACGATTCAACCGATACCTCGCGAAGACCGTCAACTCGCTGCCGCAGCTACGCGAGATCGGCGTGCTCGATGCCGCGGGAAACTGGGTTTATTCGTCGTTGCCCGAAACACCCAGGCATAACAATTCCGATCGCCGCTACTTCACCTATCACCGTGACACACCGGGAAGCGCGCTCCGCATCAACGAGCCCATCCAGTCGCGTCTGACCGGACGGATGACGATCATCCTGTCGAAACGCATCGACAAGCAGGACGGCAGCTTCGCCGGCGTGCTCACCGCGGCGATCGACAGCGACTATTTCAACCGCTTCTACCAGACGTTCCAGCTCGGTCCCGACGGCAGTGTCACCCTGTTGCGAAATGACGGCGTCGTCCTGATCCGCTGGCCGCTGTCCGAGCGAAGCACGGATCTTTCCGGAACCGACCTGTTTTCCAAACACCTGAAACTGAATTCGGTCGGCTACTACAAGATCGTCTCCCCGTTCGACGGCATCACAAAGTACATCGGCTATGAGGCAACGCCGCATTACCCCACGATCGTTACCGTGGCGATCTCGGAAGACGGGCTGCTGTCTCACTGGTGGAAGACATTGCGGACCGACGCAATCGTTGCGACCGTGATGCTGTGCACGATCCTGCTGCTCGCCATCGTGCTGTTCGCGCAGCTTCGCTTCCGCATGAAGGCCGAGCGCACGCTGCGCAAGAGCGAGGCGCACTACCGCCTGCTGGCCAACAACATCGCCGACGTCATCATCCTGATCGATGCCCGCAGCCTGCTCCGCTACGTCTCGCAATCCGTCGAGCCGGTGCTGGGACTGCACCCGGAGGACCTGCTGGGCAGATCGTGCTTCGATATGATTCATCCCGAGGACAGGGAAAGCGTCAGGTCGGCAACGCAGCGGCTGGTCGGAATCGATACGGTCAGCACCGTCGTGTTTCGAACCTGGCGCGCCGACGGAACGCTGGCCTGGGTCGAAAGCAAGTTCAAGCTGGCCGCTCAACCAGGCGACCCCGCACAAACGGAGTTCCTCTGCGTCATCCGAGACGTCACCGAACGCAAGCGGATGGAGGACGAGTTGACCCAGCTCAACCGCCGCCTCACCCAGCTCGCCGCCACCGACGGCCTGACCGGATTGACCAACCGGCGCACCTTCGACGGCTTCCTGCTGCGCCAATTCGAATCCTGCGACGAGATTTCGGTGCTGATGCTCGATATCGACAGTTTCAAGGGTTACAACGACACCTACGGACATCAGGCGGGCGATCGTTGCCTGCAGGCGGTCGCGAAAGTCATCGGGGACGCGACCTCCGATACGTCGGGCCTGTCCGCGCGCTATGGCGGCGAGGAGTTCGCCGTGGTGCTGCCGGACACCGGGGAAGACGACGCCCTGAAAGTCGCCGAGGCAATCCGGCTGACCGTTCGGGCGCTGGGCATTCCCAACCCCGTCAGCAGCCGCGGACACATCACGATGAGCGTCGGCGTCGCCTCCCGCACCGAAAAGACCCTCGACGAGTCTGCATTGGTGGGACAAGCCGACACCGCGCTCTACGAGGCCAAGCGTCTAGGCCGGAACCGCACCGTCGTGTCCTCTTCGCTCGACCTGCAATATGTCGAGACCGATTCCATTCAGCACGATGGCGAATTCGCGCCAGGCGAACCAGCGCATTAGTCTAGCGTGAATCATCAAATCCAGATTGGCCGATGGACGTCGGCTTGATGCCCATTTCCGACCCAAATCGGATATCGCGTGGGGCCCGAAAAGTGCCAGGAACAAACGATCTTCACGCAGCCGCAACAGAGCCCAGCGGCACATCCAACGAGTACACAAACCCGGAAGGTTCGTAGACAAGTTGCACCTGGCCGTTCAGTTGTTGGCCGAGAGACTTCATCATGCGGGTGCCGAAGCTTCGCCGGGTTGGGGGCTCGACCGCCGGACCTCCGCTTTCAGTCCAGACAAGGTGAAGCCTCTGCTTCAATTCATCTATTGTCCATCCGATTTCCACGCGGCCGAGGGGAACGGAGAGAGCACCAAATTTGGTCGTATTGGTGCATAGTTCATTTAACGTCATCGCCAGCGCAATAACCGCACCTGAGGTAATCTTGAGATCCGGTCCGTTGAAGTGGATGCGCCTGGCCCCTTGGCTGTCGTAGGGCGCGGTCGCACTGCTGAAAGTATGAGTAAGACTTGCGCTTGCCCAGCTGACCTGCATCAGCACATCGTGGGCTCTTCCCAACGCGCTCAGCCGCCCCTCCATGGCGTTCTGGCCGGCCTCGATACTGGGCGCTGCACGGAAGCTTTGCGAGGCGATCGCGCTCACAGTGGCAAGCGTATTCTTGATGCGATGATGAAGTTCGCCGAGGATCAGCTTCTGTAATTTGTCGGCGGCCTCCCGCTCCTTGGCGTCGATACCGGCCTGGACAAGTAGGGTCTCTGCATCGATGCCGGCTTGCTCCAGCAGCAGCCGAAGGCTGTCGTTCTCCGCCGACAAGACCTCCTCCTGCGCAGAGCGCGACGACGGGACGGTTGGCGCGGCGGAGAGAAGCGTCTGGTTTGCCGGCAATCCGGTCGCGTCAGGCACAATCGTTAATGCGCCGACGCCCACCATTGCCTGCAATTCAGCAATCATTTGGTCGACACCGAGCGGTTTGCCAAAGAACCGACTGTCCGCCGGCCTTTCCGATTCCGACGGCTTCACTTGTCCCGAGACCAGTATGATCTTGATGGACGGCCAGCGGTCGTGCACCGCGTGGGCGAGCTTCAAGCCATCAATACTGCCGGGCATTTGAATATCGGTAAACAGCACGGAGATATCCGAACGGGACTCAAGAATCGAGATTGCCTGGTCGGCGTTGACAGCTTCGACGGGATTGAATCCCGCGTCCTCTACGATGTCGACCGCGCGCATGCGGAGAATCATCTCATCTTCGACGACAAGAACGTTCGGCATCTGAGGAAAATCCGTCGGCATGGTGACTCAACCTTTCCGCAAGAAGCCAATCGCTGATCAGTCCCGGCGGAATAGCCGAAATCCCCAAGATGGCATTCGATCGACTACCTCAGCGGCTCCTGCGCGCAGTGGCATGGATCATTGCTGCGCCTTCCGAGCACTGATAGCGAGTCAATTCGCCTCGTCCGACGGAGCGTCAACGCAAGATCGCCGGCGTCAAGTTTCAAGAGGGGAGCAGACGTGTAACGAGGGTTAGCGTCTGGACCGATCGAGAGTTCTCATCGCGCAATCGTTTCATCAGCATCATCAAATGCGGCGGCATCTCAATGGACATCTGGCCCATGCTGATGCCAAGCCTTTCACCGATTTCCTTGCAGAGCGCCAAGTTATGGACATGGCTGATCTGGACGTCGCCTCGATGCGGGAGATAAGTCATGAAACATCCATTACGTTAGCAAGGGAAACTGAGAAAACTGGAACTATCGGCGGGCCGTCACAAGACGAGCTTCCAGTATTTTCACCCCTGAATCCGGGCTGCGCAAACAGGATTGGGCGAAATAAGGCCAGACCTGTGTTGAGCAATTGGAGACGGCCGCTCGGACGTCAAGCCGATCTGCCTTGGCCAGAACTGCGACTTCGCCCGCTTCCACCTTGGGGGCGAAGCCTGGCACCGCCATCAACGACGCTCCGAGTAGACAGAACATCGCGAGGGCTGAGAGAGATTTTTCCATTTTGAGCTGCTGACTGGTTCATTTCGGTCCCGCTGCTGTCGGGGATCGGCATGACAACAACCAAAATGAGAAATCGTTCCGTGATGACAGCCTGTATTTGTGGAAATGGAGATCGCAGTAGACTGTTGTGCACTTGGTCTTTCAACGACGTCGGGATTATCAGGCAACTCGTTCTCAGGGCGACCAGTTTCCCTGCTGATGCCGACTTGAGGTGTTCGATCTCAGTCCGGGCTTGTTCTAGCAGCGGCAATTTTGTCAATCCTATCGCGCGCTGGGCCGCCACGAGAGGTCATCCGACAGCACATAGATCATGATCGCGGCCAGGCACATCACGATCCCGATCCAGAACATCGGCGAATGGTGGATCCGTCTCCAGTCACGTCCCGGGTCTTGTGATTTCATTCGGTTTCCTCGCGCAGCGTTTCAGCCATGGATGGCGGTCAGATCGTGGGCAGCACGGAAAACTGTTCACCGGCCCGCCGCAGATTCAGAATGTCAGGATTGCCGGCTTCGTCCTGGACGGCCTCGACCCGCGCCGACGACGGCCCCCGGCGGCACGCCTCGATGACGGCAGCCACTGTCGCCGTAGGGCCGGCCAACACCGCCTCGACGCTGCCGTCGCGCCGGTTGCGTACCCAGCCCTCGAGCTTCCGCGTCCGCGCCGCGTGATCGACGAAGGCGCGGTAGCCGACGCCCTGTACCAGGCCTCTTATCGTGACGTGGCGGATCGTGTCGCTCATCTTATTTTTTTAGCCCGAGAAACTCGCTGCTGCGCGCCTTGACGTCCTTGTCGCGCGTGGCGCGGCCGGTGAGTTCTGCCGACGCCAGCCCCTTGAGGTTCTTCGGCGAGGTTCCCTCTCGCAAAGCTTTCAGCGTCTCATAGACGGCCTGGGTGGCGGCGGCGAACGGCGCGTGGCCCTGCAACGCGATGCGGACGCGCTGGCTGGCGAGATAGTCGAGCGCGGACATGTCCTCCGGCGCACCGCCGAGTACGATCGGCAGGCTGATCGCTGCAGAGATCGCTTCCAGCTCGCCGCGGCTCGTGACGCCCGTGAAGAACAGCGCATCGACGCCCGTGGCTTCATAGGCCTTCGCCCGCGCAATCGCGTCGTCTATTCCGCTGATGGAGGCCGCACCGGTCCGACCCATGATGACCAGCGAGGGATCGCCGCGGCCGTCGAGCGCGGCCTTCATCTTGCCGACGCCTTCTTCAAGCGAGATCAACTGGGCCTTGGTCTGCCCGAATGCCTGCGGCAGCAGCGTATCTTCGATCGTCAGCCCAGCGGCGCCGGCCGCCTCGAGTTCCTGCACCGTACGGCGGACATTGAGCGCATTGCCATAGCCGTGATCGGCATCGACCAGCACCGGCAGATGCGCCGCGCGCGACATCCGCCGCATCTGCTCGGCGAGTTCGGTGAGCGTGATCAGGGCAATATCGGGATCGCCGAGCACGACCAGCGAGGCCACCGAGCCGCCGAACATGCCGAGTTCGAAGCCGAGGTCCTCGGCAATACGGATCGAGGTGGCGTCATAGACGGAGCCCGGCCGGATGCAGGCGGAGCCGTTGAGAATGGAACGCAATCTCTCTCGGCGCTGACGGAAAGCCATCCCCATTTCCTCACTTTCCGTCATTCCGGGATGGTGCGCCAGCACCAGACCCGGAATCTCGAGATTCCGGGTTCGATGCTTCGCATCGCCCCGGAATGACGGGACTTACGCAAACTCCAGAATCAGCGCATCGACCGCCAGCGTCGCGCCGGCCGCGGCGTGGATCTTCTTCACGGTGCCGTCGCGCTCGGCGCGCAGCACGTTTTGCATCTTCATCGCCTCGACTACCGCAAGCGTTTCGCCGGATTTGACCTCCTGCCCTTCGCTCACGGCAATCGACACCACGAGCCCGGGCATCGGGCACAGCAGCTTCTTGCCGGTGTCGGCCGCCGACGTCACCGGCATCAGCCGCGCGGCCGAGGCCTCGCTTTCGGTGAAGACGTTGACCGGAACCTCAAAGCCCTGATGCGCAAGGCGGATGCCGTTCGGGATCGCACGAACCTGCATCGCCACCGGATGACCGTCGATGGTCCCCTGCCAGACCGGTTCGCCCGGCGTCCAGTTGGAAACCAGGTTGCGCGGATTGCCCGGCAGACCATCGGCACCGATGAAGCGCACCGCGATGCCGTCGGCCTCGCGTGCCACGTCGAGGCCAATTTCCTCACGGCCGAGCCACACCGCGCGGCGGCGTTCGCGCTGCACCGGCCGGCCGGTGAGCTGCCCGGAAATCTGCCGCTTGCGCTCACCCAGCACGTGGTCGATCGCGGCGCCCACGGCGGCCAGCCGTCGCGCGATCTCGCCTTCCGGCGGCCGCGCGGAAAACCCTTTCGGGAACTCCTCCGCGATGAACCCGGTCGAAAGCTTGCCCTCGCGCCAGCGCGGATGGGTCATCAGCGCCGACAGGAACGGAATGTTGTGGCGGATGCCGTCGACATAAAACGAATCGAGCGCAGTTGCCTGCGCCTCGATCGCGGCTGAACGCGACGGCGCGTGGGTCACGAGCTTGGCGATCATCGGATCGTAATGGATCGAGATCTCGCCGCCCTCCTGCACGCCGGTGTCGTTGCGGATGGTGATACCGTCGTGGCTCGCCTCGGCCGGTGGGCGATACTTCACCAGACGGCCAATCGACGGCAGGAAGTTGCGGAACGGATCCTCGGCATAGACGCGCGATTCCACCGCCCAGCCGGTGAGCGTGACGTCCTTCTGCGTGATCGCCAGCTTCTCGCCGGCGGCAACCCGGATCATCTGCTCGACCAGATCGATGCCGGTGACGAGTTCGGTGACGGGATGTTCGACCTGCAGGCGCGTGTTCATCTCCAGGAAGTAGAAGCTCTTGTCCTGGCCGGCGACGAACTCGACCGTGCCGGCGGAATCGTAGTTCACGGCTTTCGCCAGCGCG
>PNLC01000167.1 GCA_013822885.1 Bradyrhizobium sp. | reverse complement strand
CGTCACCGGCATTCACAACGAAGACACGATCGAGCAATACCGGATCAGCGGCATGCGCCTCGGCCGGTTGCTCTACCAGGGGCGGTGGTTCGATTCCCAGGCGCTCATGCTGCGGGAAACCGCGCAGCGCTGGGTGGCCCGCGCCGTCACCGGCGAGGTGACGCTGGAGCTGCGCCGTGGCAACGACTACTCGATCCTGAACACCGAGAGCGCGAACCTGACCTACCAGCCCGAGCGGCTGAGCATGGAGAAGGTGGAGGATGCGCCGTTCACGCCGGCGGACCGCATCGGCCAACTCACCATGCGCAACCTCGACATCGCCGATACCCGCGCCAAGCTCGATCTCTACACGCAGACGGGCCTGCTGTCGGCCGGGGAGGGCGCGTACATCCCCAAGCTCGACAGCGACAAGGACTGAGCCGCGCGAGTGCCGCGGGCGTTCCCGGCTTCGATGTAACGGGGGCGTCATTCGCGTGCGATAGGGTATAGAGTGGGCTCATGCCATGCCTCGGCGGATGACTGCGGGGGCACGCCTTACTCAGACTCCCCGATCCGGTGCACGCTCCATGATCAAGCTCCTCTCCGCCGTAGCCCTCATTTTCCTGTTGTCGGGACACCAGGGCGTCGCCCAGACCATCTACCCGATCGACCGCGCGGCGATCCTCGCCGGCTCACGCTTCGATTTCAAAGTCGAGTTTCCGGATCGCATCGATCCGTCGAAACTGAAAGTGACTGTCAACGGCGCAGACCACGCCACAGCCTTCGGCCAAGCCGCCACATTCGTCGAGCGCGAAGACAACAAGGATCAGTCGGCGCTGATTCTTCGAGATGTGACCCTGACCAGGCCGGGCAACGTCACCGTCGAGGTCAATGACGGCACGCGCAGCCGCTCCGTGGCATGGACGGTCTACGATACCGGGCCGCGCAAGGCGAAGAACGTCATTCTGTTCATCGGCGACGGGTTGTCGCCGGCGCACCGCGTGGCCGCGCGCCTGCTGTCCAAAGGCATTGCGGAGGGCAAGAGCCTCGGCAAGCTTGCGATCGACGACATGCCCCACATGGCGCTGGTGGCTACCGCAGGTTCGGATTCGATCATCACGGATTCTGCGAATGCCGCGAGCGCCTACGCCACCGGCCACAAGACCGCGGTCAATGCCATGGGCGTCTATGCCGACCGCACCGCAAACCCGTTCGACGATCCGAAGGTCGAGACCATTGCCAGCCTGGCGAAGCGGCGCAACGGCATGGCCATCGGCATCGTCACCAACACCGAAGTCGAGGATGCCACGCCGGCGGCGATGGTGGCGCATACCCGCCGCCGCGCCGCCTATGACGAGATCGTCGCACAGTTCTTCGCGGCCAGGCCGGACGTCCTGATGGGCGGCGGCGCCGCGAATTTCCTGCCGCAGGGCGCGCCCGGATCGAAGCGCAAGGACGAGGTCGACTACGTCGCCAGATTTCGTGACGCCGGCTATGCGGTTGCAACGACAAAGACTGAACTCGATGCGGTGAACGCCAAATCCGACACGCGGCAATTGCTCGGCCTGTTCGCGCCGGGAAACATGGACGGCGCGCTGGACCGTAAATTCCTCAAGGGCGGCGGCGTCAGGAAATTTCCCGATCAGCCTGATCTGACCGAACAGGTGCAAGCTGCGCTCAACATTTTGTCGAAGAACGATGCCGGCTTTTTCCTGATGGTGGAGTCCGGGATGATCGACAAGTACGCGCATCTGCTGGACATGGAGCGCGCCGTCTACGACACCATCATGCTCGACAACGCAGTCGGCCTTGCGCGCAAATGGTCGCAGGCGCGCGGCGACGACACGCTGATCCTGGTGCTTGCGGACCACAATCATCCCAACAGCCTGGTCGGAACCATCAATGACGACATGAGCACCACGCCCAACGTGCCGCTGCGCGAACGCATCGCCGTCTATGACAAGGCCGGGTTTCCCAACTATCCGGCGCCCGATGCGGAGGGCTATCCGTCGCGCGTGGATGTCAGCCGCCGGCTCGCGATCTTTTCCGCGAGCCTGCCGGATCACTACGAGACCTTCCGCCCGAAGCTCGACAATCCGAACGAGCCGACGTTGAAGGGCGATCAGCCCGGTACGTTCAAGGTCAACGAGAAATACAAGGATGCTCCGGGTGTCGCGCTGCGGTTCGGCAATCTGCCGGCGATGATGGGCGCCAGCGTGCATTCGGGAGAGGACGTCATCCTGACCGGCACCGGGCCCGGGAGCGATCGCATCCGCGGTTCGCTGGATAACACCGACGTGTTCCGCATCATGGCAGACGCGCTCGGCCTCGCCGCTGCAAGCCAATAGGCTAGCGCATCAGGAATTCGACGGGGCTGCGAACATCAGCTTGATGCAGCTCCGGAACATCAGAATCTGCCGCTCCAGGCGGCTCGGATCGTTCAGCGTCTTCGACATGATGATGGCGCCGTCGACGATGCAGGACAGCATGTCGGCGACGTCGTCGAGATCGACCGGCTCCCGCGGCGGGTAGACCGCTGCGATGCCGTCGAGAATCCTGCGGAAGCGCGCGTTCCAGTCGCGCACGGACTGCGCGGTGAGTTCGCGCACCTCGCGATCGAACAGCCGTTCCTGATAGCAGATGCTCGCGATCAGGCAGCCGGGATGGCCGCTCGGGAGGTCGGCCATCGTCTCGGCCAGCAGCTTCAATGAAATCAGGAACGCCTGCAGCGGATCGTCGGACAGCTCGCCACCGCGTGCGAAAATTTCGTCGAACAGCCGGTCGTTGGTCGCGACATATCGCCGGAGCATCTCGCGCGCGAGCGCGTTCTTGTCCTTGAAGTGATAGAAGAAGCCGCTTTTGGTGAGGCCGGCCTCCGCGATCACTTCCTCGATCGAGGTGGCGCCGAACCCCTTGGCGAGCACGGCTGCTTCCGCGATCTCGAGAATTCGTTCGCGCGTCGCTTCGCCTTTCCCCATCCGGGTCTCCAGAACTGCACTCATGGTACGGTTTTCTCCGCCGCTGGCGTCCCAGGTGTCTGGCGCCTCTGATGCAACCAATTGAATTCGTATCATTTTAGGACCCGAGGTTCATCCGTACCACGGGCAGCCTAGGAAGCCGCGACACTTTGAGGCACCAACAGCGCCGGACCTTCCCGCGGTGGGAGAGACCTACCGACGGTGTCCAGATTTCCGGAGTACTTTAAATGGCCAAATACCGACACGATCTGCCGCAACGCCAGGGCGGCATCTTTCTCACCGATGGCGGCATGGAAACGACGCTGATATTTCATGAAGGAATCGAACTGCCGCACTTCGCTGCGTTCGTGCTGCTCGATAATCCCGAGGGCCGGCAGAAATTGAAGCAGTACTACGCCAGCTATCTCGCGGTCGCGCGCGACCATGGCACAGGCTTCGTGCTCGACAGCCCGACATGGCGCGCCAATCCGGATTGGGCCGCGAAGCTCGGTTACGATGCGGCAGCACTCAAGGCGGTCAATGTCCGTTCGATCGCGTTCCTCGAGGAATTGCGGTCCGGCTGGGAACGGCCGGGCGGCGCGCCTTGCGTCATCAGCGGCGCCATCGGCCCGCGCGGTGACGGCTACAAGGCTGGCAACATGGAGGCCGACGAAGCCGAGGCCTATCACGGAGCGCAGATCGCGGCTTTCGTCGAGGGCGGCGCCGACATGGTCACCGCCTATACGCTCAACAGCATCAATGAGGCGATCGGCGTTGCCCGCGCCGCCAAGGCGCAGGGGATTCCCTCGGCCATCTCGTTCACCGTGGAGACCGACGGCCGCCTGGTGCGAGGCGAAACGTTGCGGGAGGCGATCGAGACCGTCGACCGCGAGACCAATGCCGCGCCGGAATATTTCATGATCAACTGCGCGCATCCGACGCATTTCGATCATGCGTTGCAGGCGGGCGAGGATTGGATCGGGCGTGTCCACGGCATCCGGGCCAATGCCTCGACGAAGAGTCATGCCGAGCTCGATGAATCCGAAACGCTCGATGCGGGCGATCCGGTCGATCTCGGGCGGCGCTATCTCAATCTCAGGGGCGCATTTCCCAGGATGCGTGTTCTCGGTGGCTGCTGCGGCACAGATCATCGGCACGCCAAGGCGATCTGCGAGGCCTGTGTGCCGCCACGGGCGCTTAGCGCCTGAGACCAAGAAAATGGCCGGGATTGCTCCCGGCCATTTTGACTTGTGGCGACCTCAGCGCCGCGGCGGCGCGGTGCCGGCCGGCGGAGGCGGCAGCGATGCCTGTCCGCCATTGAGCAGCGGCGTGATGTTGCGGATGGTGACGCGCCGGTTGATCGCGCTCGGCCCGTCGGTCTGCTCCTTCAGGTACTGTTCGCCATAGCCCTGCGAGGTCAGGTTTTCCGCAGGCACGTTGAACTGCTGCGTCAGCAGGGTGGCGGCCGATTCGGCGCGACGGTCCGATAGCGACAGATTGTCGACGTCGTTTCCGACCGCATCGGTGTGGCCCTCGATCAGGAACACCGCGCGTGGATTTTCCTGGATCGCGCGGTTGAGGCCGTCGGCAATCGCCTGCAGCTTCGACGCCTGATCGGGTGGAATTTCCCACGATCCGAGTTCGAAGTTGATGGTGTTGACGTCGATGCTCGGCATCCGCTGGCGCACGGTTGGGCTGTAGCGGATTTCGTCCAGCGAATATCGCCGTTCAATCCGTTCCACCGGCGGCGCCATCATGGTCTCGTAGAGCAGTTCCGGCGGCGCTTCCTCGGAGTCGACGATGTACCGGTTGTAGGGCATGCGGATCACTGGCGGCGCCAGCGCCACGAAGAAGCCGCCGCCACCACCGCGTGGACCGCGGTAGCTGTTGTCGATGATGATGATCTCGCGGCCACGCTGGTCGCGGCGGATCCGGCGCAGCAACTGGCCGTCGCGGCCGACCACGGTGATGATCTGGGTGCCGTCGGGCCTGATCACGACGGTGCGGGTGTCACCGCCGACGACCGAGGTCTGGATGTCACGCGCACCGTAGCGGAAGCGGTCCACCTCGTTGTGACGAACATATGCCTGTCCACCGGGATCACGAACGATGATCCGGCCCGGCTCGGTGATGACCGTACGGCCGCCCTGCTGGGACTCGCGGCGCTGGCCACGGAAGTCGTCGAGGCGTTGCGGCCCGGCAGGCCGCGCGCCTGGAGCGATCACCCGCAGTCCTTCCTGCGGCGGGGGCGGCGGCGGCAATGCCGTGGTCACCTGCGGCGCCTGGCGGAAGGCCGGTGCGACGGTCGGCGGTGCATTCTTGGCCTGGCCGGGAGGCGGTGCGGCGCCGGGCACGCCCGGCACGGCGGTCGCTGCTCCCGGAGCAGTCGCTGCTCCCGGAGCGGTTGCCGCTCCCGGAGCGGTTGCCGCGCCCGGAGCCGTTGCCGCCGGAGCGGTCGCCGCTGGCGCCGTGACAGGAGCGCCGGCATTCGGGGCCGGGACCGCACCGGCCGGTCCGGCAGCCGGAGGCGGCCCACCTGGGCGGCCGGGGGGAGTCGTTGGCGGCGTGGTTGGCGCGGTCGTCGTCGTGCCCGCGGCAGGCGGGGTGCCGGCGCGCGGCGGCGGCGCCGTCGTCGGGCTACCTGCAGGCGGCGTAGCTGCGGGCGGTGTAGCTGCCGGCGGCGTCGCGGGTTGAGTTTGCGGCGCGGGCGTCGTGGCCGGTGCCGGCGGTTGCTTTGCACCCGCTGGTGGCGGTGGCGGCGGCGCGCCCTTCTGAACCGAAGGCGGCGGGGTCGGCGCAGCCGGCTGCTTCGGCGCGGCGGGCGCTGTTGCCGCGGGCGGAGGCGGCGGGGGAGGCGTGCGTGCAGGTGGCGCAGCCGTCGGAGGCGGCGGAGGGGTAGGACGCGCGGGTGCGGTCGCCGGAGGAGGGGGCGGCGGCGGTTGTTTCGCAGCTGGCGGCGGCGCCGCCGCAGGAGGCGGAGGTGCCGGCCGCGGTGCGGCGGCTGGAGGAGGCGGCGGGGGAGGCGGTGCAGGTCGTGGTGCAGCAGCCGGCGGTGGCGGCGGAGCCGGTGCGGGACGCGGAGGTGCTGCGGCTGGCGGCGGCGGAGGTGGCGGCGGAGGGGCCGCTGCTGGAGCCTTGGGCGCGGCAGCCGGAGGCGGAGCGCCCGGCGCGGGCCGCTTGGGCCTGCCGTCCGGGCCAGCCTCTTCCTTGGCCTGGGCAACGACCAGAGGTGCGGACTGCGCATGCGGTGTGGAGGTCGCAAGCTGCGCTACCGTCAACGCTGTTGTGGCAAGCAGCACGATGCGAAGGTTTGTCATGATGTCCTTGGTCCCCGGAAAAATCCTGGCAGTAACGAATTCGCTTTGATCGACGCATTGGACGACAGTCAACAGGTAATCATTAGGCCGGAATGTGGCTGCCTACAAATGGCCCGACGGAATTTATTTCATCAGGCCAACGGGTTGCGTGGGCCGTTGTTCATTGCGTGTTCAGACGATGGCCTCAACGCCGGCCCTGCTCCGCTCCCGTATCGGTCGCCGGGTTGGGCGCGCGTGGACCATTCGGCCCGCGCACCGGCAGTTCGTCTGGCGTCTTGCCCGGCAGCTCCTGCGGTTGCGGAGGCTGGCCTGGTTCGCGCATCGGTGGCGGCACCTCCGGGCGAGGGTTTCCCGGGGGTGCTTCCGGCGGGGGCTCGGTCGGCTGCCCCGGCGATGCCGGTGGAATCTCCGGCGGTTCGATCGGCATCACATCGAGACCTTGCGGTTTTCGCCGATGTCCGGCCGCGTGCCGGTCGCGGCGGCTGCGGCCATCTTCACATAGCTGATGACGGTGCCGGGCGAATCCCAGAATTCCGCATCGTCGGGGGTGATCTTCAAGACGCGAATGTTCGGATCCTCGGCGCTGTCCCACCAGGCTTTCGCCGGGGTGGAAAACAGCTCTTTGATCTTCGCGCGGTCGTTGGAAACGGTCGCGGTGCCCGCGATGGAGACGTATTTCTGGCTGCTTGCATCGGCGAACGACAGGTTGATGGCGGGATTGCCGGCGATTTCCTCATCCTTGTGACGCCGTGCATCGGTCAGGAAAAAGATCGCGTTGTTGTCCTGCTCCAGATAGGCGCTCATCGGCCTTGCGCGAAGCTTGCCGCTGTCGTGGGTAACGAGCATCGCAAAGCCGATCTTCTTCATCAATTGCCAGACGCGGTCCTGATCGCGTGCGTTGTCGTTACTCATTGCCGGTTTCTCCCTCGGGTTCAGCTCAGGGAGCGACAACGGCGGCAACGGCGCGATGTTCCTGTCGCAACGGATTAATGGAACCTGATGGAACCGATCATGGTCGATCATCAGGAATCTCCTTCGGTTTGGCGGCGTCGATCAGTTGCGGACCAGCAGCGTGTTGCTGCGCGTCCTGCCGGCCTCGGCGTAGCCCCGCGCACGCATGTCGGCGATGCAGTCCTGTTGCCATTCGTTCTTTGACAGATGCTCGATCACGACCGCGCGCGGCCACAGCGTTTGCGGCGCCTCGGCAAAGAAGCCGGTCAGCACGCGATCCTCAAAGCCTTCGACGTCGATCTTGATCGCGTCGACATGCGAGACGCCGCCTTCCTCGAGGATGCGCTGCAGCCGCAGCGACGGCACCCGGATCGCTTTGCCCGAGGCCGTTCCCGACACGATGTGACTGGCGCCGAGATTTTCGCCGTCGGTCTCGATCATCAACTCGCCATCGGCGGGTCCAGCGGCGGCCGCGACCAGTTTCACCTGGGCATAGCGTGATGCAGCGTTGTTGAAGGCAAGACGAGCATGGGTGACTGGATGCGGCTCGATCGCGATGACCTTGCCGCCGGCGCCGACATGACGCGCCAGCGCCAGCGCGTAGGTGCCGACGTTGGCTCCGACATCGATGAATGTGCCGCCGGGGGAAACACGCGCGCGCAGAAAATCCAGTTCCTCGAGATTGTAGTCGGGATTGAACAGCGCGGCGCGCTCGGTGGCGCTGGCCTGGTGGTAGAAGCGGAACGAGGCGCCCTGATACTGCACGTCGACGGGACCCGCGCGCAGCAGATTGACCAGCCGCGACAGCGCCGGCCGGAATGCGCCGCGCTTCAGGCGCGAACCGTGCGCCATCGAGATGATCGCAGCCTGCGCGGCGTTCGGCGCAAATGCGCCGAACGGCGCGGGGGTCGGGTCGTTGTCGGGAGTCAAGCCATGGTCCTCAATGAGCGGCGCATGCATAGCCGGTTTTGCCGCGATGAAACAGGTTCAATTGTTGTTCGAGTTCGTCCCATTCATCGGCTGTCATCCCCGCCATCGGGCGGCCATTCGGCCGACCCGGTGGCGGGGATGACAAGTGAATGTGTGTCTGCGTTCTCGCGGCATGTTGTGCCCGAGGTTTGCATCTTCTTTGCCCCCATCGGAATCGAGGGCGCAGGGAAGACCGGGTGCGCGCTGCACCCGCGGTCTCGTGTGCAATTGCGCACTTAAAAACGCGCACACGAGCATACAGGTTCAG
>PNLC01000166.1 GCA_013822885.1 Bradyrhizobium sp. | reverse complement strand
ATCGCCATCACGTTCTTCTTCACGACGTGTCTGGCGCTGGCGTTGCACGGCGGCCTGATCCTTTCGTCGACCAATCCCGACCGGGGCGAGCCGGTCAAGTCGCCGGAGCATGAGAACACGATATTCCGTGACCTGATCGGTTACTCGATCGGCACCATCGGTATTCACCGGCTTGGCTTGTTCGTGGCGCTGTCGGCTGTCTTCTTCAGCGCCGTCTGCATGGTGATCAGCGGACCGTTGTGGGCCGAAGGCGACGCCTGGTCCGAATGGTGGAACTGGTGGCGCAATCTTCCGATCTGGTCCTCCAACTAATTCCGGCTATCAGAAAGAGTCCTTGCCATGGCCCAGTATCAAAACTTCTTCACGCAGGTGCAGGTGCGAAGCAGCATCTATCCTGGCATTCCGCTTCAGCCGGGAACGTGGGTTCGTTCCGGAGAAGGCCGGTTCAACTACTGGCTCGGAAAGATCGGCGACGCCCAGGTCGGTCCGGTCTATCTCGGCTTCCTTGGCTTGACGTCAATCGCGTGCGGCATCGTCGCGATCGAGATCATCGGTCTCAACATGCTGGCGTCGGTTAACTGGAGTCCGATCGAGTTCGTCCGGCAATTGCCCTGGCTTTCGCTCGATCCGCCGAAGCCTGAATATGGCATCAGCTTTCCGCCGCTTCAGGAAGGTGGCTGGTGGCTGATGGCAGGATTCTTCCTCACCACCTCGATCCTTTTGTGGTGGGCGCGGACTTACCGGAGGGCGCGGGCGCTTGGCATGGGTACACATGTGTCGTGGGCCTTCGCTTCGGCGATCTGGCTCTATCTGGTACTCGGCTTCATCCGACCATTGCTGATGGGACAATTCAGCGAAGCCGTGCCGTTCGGGATATTCCCGCATCTCGACTGGACCAACAACTTCTCCATCACCCACGGCAATCTCTTCTACAATCCGTTCCACATGCTCTCGATCGCCTTCCTCTATGGCTCCGCGCTGCTGTTCGCCATGCACGGCGCCACGATCCTGGCCGTCAGTCGCTATGGCGGTGAGCGCGAGATCGAACAGATCGTCGATCGCGGCACGGCACTGGAGCGGGCCGCGTTGTTCTGGCGCTGGACCATGGGGTTCAACGCAACGGCAGAATCAATCCATCGTTGGGCCTGGTGGTTTGCTGTCCTGTGCCCGCTGACCGGCGGCATCGGGATCCTTCTGTCCGGTACGGTCGTCGACAACTGGTTTGACTGGGGTGTCAAGCACGGTCTGGCGATGCCGCGATAGCACGACAAGTCAACTTTCAGACGCGCGCCAACTCGGCGCGCGCGAGCTTCCATCGTCTTGCCGGCTCAGCAAACCTATTGGTGTTGGGGTAAAGCGGCGGACTGCCGTGTCAAACTCGGTGCGACAAGCGTCCGCTAACAAGAAGCCGGGTTGGAGGAACGCTGAGGTGAAGGATCACTGGTTGGTGGAGGATATTTGCCCTGGTGCAAGTGTTCAAATCTCCGAAGGAGTCGCTGGGCGATCTCGGCGCAATGTCGGCCGCGAATTTGATTGCGGCTGCGACCGACGTAGCCGTCATCGTCGACGGCCACGGAGTCATTCGCGATGTTGCCTTCAACAAGGAGGAGCTGTCGCTCGAACTGGACGCGCAGGGCAGATGGATGGGCTCAAAACTCTCGGAGACCGTGACTTCCGAGACGCGTGGGAAGGTCGGAGAGCTGCTGCACGAGGCGGCCATCCGGAAAGCGTCGAACTGGCGCCAGGTCAATCATCCGTCCGCCGGTGGGGAGGATATCCCGGTGCTCTATTCGGCCATCAACATCGGCCGGGAGGATCGCTTCGTCGTGGTTGGCCGCGATTTGCGCCCGTTGGCTGCGATGCAACAGCGATTGATCAACGCCCAGCAATCGATGGAACGCGACTATGCCAAGCTGCGGCATGCCGAAACCCGTTACCGTTTGCTGTTCCAGGTTTCGTCGGAAGCGGTCATGATCGTTGATGCCACCAGCAGCGTGATCATCGATGCCAACCCGGCAGCGCTTGCGCTACTCGACGAGAGCGCGCCACAGGTTCTGAAATCAAGGTTTTTCGGCCATTTCGACACAACAAGTGCGCAGCAGGTTCAGACCCTTCTCGGAGACGTCCGTGCCACGGGTCGCGACGGCAACGTCCGCGCTCAGCTCGCGAAAGGGAACCGGGAGTGTAGCGTCGCCGCATCCCTGTTTCGACAGGAAAACGCGTCGCTGTTTCTGGTCCGCCTGTCGTCGGGTGCGACGCCGCCGGAAGCGAGCGAGCTGAAGGCAACATCGGTATTGCTGCAATATTTCGACGCGGCTCCCGATGGATTGGTGATCACGGAGTTCGATGGCCGTATTGTCAAGGCGAACCCGGCCTTTATCGAAATGGCGCAGCTTGGCAGCGCGGAGCAAGCGCGCGGAGAACTGCTGGATCGCTGGCTTGGCCGCGCCGGGGTCGATTTCGGTGTCGCGATGGCCAACCTGCGCCAGAACGGTTCGATCAAGTTGTTTTCAACCGCGCTACGTGGCGAGCATGGCGCGACAGCCGATGTCGAAGTCTCTGCGATTTCGCTCGCCGACGGTCACCACAAACAAGGATTCGGCTTTGCCATCAGAAACGTCGAGAAGCGCTTGTCTTCGTCGTCGTCTTCGGCGCGGGAGTTGCCGCGGTCGGTGGCGCAGCTCACCGAACTGATCGGCCGGGTTCCGCTGCGCGATCTCGTGCGCGAGGCCACCGACGTGATTGAGAAACTGTCGATCGAGGCCGCGCTGGAACTGACCGGCGACAATCGGGCGTCGGCGGCAGAAATGCTTGGGCTTAGCCGGCAGAGCCTTTACGTCAAACTGCGCCGGTTCGGACTCGCCGAACATGCTGCCGAAGAGGAGGGCGAGGATGAATAGCGCCGTCGCCGAGCGTCCGTCGCCTTTGGTTGTTCTGGAACTGTTGAAGCCGATCACCTGGTTTCCGCCGATGTGGGCATTGGGATGCGGCATCGTTTCGTCCGGCGTTTCGCCGGGACAGCGCTGGCCGCTGATCGCAGCCGGCGTGCTGCTGGCGGGACCGATGGTGTGTGGTACCAGCCAGGCCGTGAACGACTGGTATGATCGGCATGTTGACGCCATCAACGAGCCAAATCGTCCGATTCCATCGGGGCGCATTCCCGGACGTTGGGGCCTTTATATCGCAATCATCTGGACGGGACTCTCGTTGCTGTTGGCGACCACGCTCGGCACTTGGGGATTTGTTGCGGCCATCGTCGGCCTGGCACTGGCATGGGCCTACAGCGCGCCGCCGATCCGGCTGAAGCAGAACGGCTGGTGGGGCAATGCCGCTTGCGGGCTGTGCTATGAAGGCCTGCCCTGGTTCACCGGTGCGGCCGTGATGGGTGCGTCGATGCCAGACTGGCGCATTGTCGTGATCGCGCTGCTCTATAGTGTCGGCGCCCACGGAATCATGACCCTGAACGATTTCAAGTCGGTCGAGGGCGACAAGCGGATGGGGATCGATTCGCTTCCCGTGCTGCTTGGTGTCAGTAACGCCGCGCGCTTTGCCTGCTTGGTAATGGCGGTGCCGCAGGTTGCGGTCGTAGGGCTGCTCCTGGCATGGAATCTGCCGTTCTACGCGGCGGCTGTCGGCGCATTGCTGATCGGACAATTGTTCCTGATGGTTCATTTCCTGAAAAGCCCGCGCGAACGGGCGCCCTGGTACAATGGAACCGGGATCAGTTGTTACGTGGTCGGCATGCTGATCAGCGCGTTTGCGCTGGCAGCGATCCAGGTGGGCTGAGCATGAACAATCCCGTCCTCTCCTGGTTTGGCATCGTCCGTCTCGGCCTGGTTCAGACCGGGCTCGGCGCGATTGTCGTTCTCACCACTTCGACCTTGAACCGCGTGATGGTGGTCGAACTCGCCATGCCCGCGATCCTGCCGGGCGCGCTGGTCGCCATTCACTACGCTCTTCAGGTGTTCCGCCCCGCCTGGGGCCATGGATCCGATCTCGGCGCGCGGCGGACGCCATGGATCGTCGGCGGCATGGCCGTTCTCGCGACCGGCGGCTTGATGGCGTCGGTGGCGACGGCGTGGATGACGACGCATCCGCTGTTCGGTGTCGCACTAGCGGTGGCCGCATTCGGTCTGATCGGTGTCGGCGTCGGGGCGGCCGGGACGTCACTTCTGGTGCTGCTCGCCAAGCGCACCGACGAAAATCGCCGCGCGGCGGCGGCGACGATCGTCTGGGTCATGATGATCGCCGGCTTCATCGTGACTACCGGCGTTGCCGGTCATTTGCTCGACCCGTTCTCGCCTGCAAGGCTCGTCGTCGTCTCCGGATCGGTATCTGTCGCAGCGATGATTCTCACGCTGGTTGGCGTCTGGCGCGTCGAAGGAAACACGGAAGCCACGGTCCCCACTCGGAAGGCGCCGCCGCGCCAGTCCACATTCCGCGAAGCGCTTGTCGAAGTCTGGACCGAACCCAAGTCGCGGCGGTTTGCGATCTTTGTCTTTGTCTCGATGCTGGCCTATAGCGCGCAGGACCTCATCCTCGAGCCGTTCGCCGGTGCGGTATTTGGCTTCACGCCGGGTGAGACGACGAAACTTTCGGGCATTCAGCATGGCGGAACCCTGATCGGCATGGCGCTGGTGCCGTTGATCGGCGCGATCTATCCGCGCTCCCGCGGAAACCTGCAGATATGGACCATCGGTGGCTGTCTCGCCTCCGCGATCGCCTTGCTGTGCCTGGCGGCGGCGGCCGTTGTCGGGCCGTCATGGCCGTTGCGGGAGACCGTCTTCATGCTCGGCGTCACCAATGGTGCATATGCGGTGGCGGCGATTGGCTCGATGATGGCGCTGGTGGGAGCGGGTGGCGAGAAGCGCGAGGGCGTGCGCATGGGCCTGTGGGGAGCGGCGCAGGCGCTTGCGTTCGGGATCGGCGGCTTCCTCGGTACGCTCGCCAGTGACATCGCACGCTATCTGCTGACTTCACCAGCGCTGTCCTACTCCGTTGTCTTTGCATCCGAAGCCGGGTTGTTCATCGTCGCCGCGTTGATGGCGGTTTGGGTTCATCGAGCGTCGGCGAGAAGCGTGATGCGACAAGGCTCGCCAGGCAATATTCACGCAGCCGCCATCGCAGGAGGAGCGAGGTCATGAGTATTTCGGAGACCTTCGATGTTGTGGTCGTGGGCGGCGGGCCGTCCGGCGCGACCGCGGCGCACGACCTTGCCAATCTGGGGCGTAAGGTCCTGCTGCTCGACCGAGCCGGGCGCATCAAGCCGTGCGGCGGGGCTATTCCACCGCGATTGATCCGCGATTTCGACATTCCCGACCACCTGCTGGTCGCCCGCGTCAATTCGGCGCGAATGGTGTCACCATCGGACAAACAGGTGGACATGCCGATCGATGGGGGCTTTGTCGGCATGGTCGACCGGGATGAATTCGATGAGTGGTTGCGCAAGCGTGCTGCGGCGGCTGGCGCGGAGCGGCGAACCGGTCTGTTCAGGCGTTTCGAGCGCGACGAGACCGGCAAGACCGTTGTGTATTACGAGGAACGTGCGACCGATGGGTCGACAGTCGAAAGATTCGTTCGTACCCGCGCGCTGATTGGCGCGGACGGAGCCTTGTCCGCTGTGGCGCGCCAGTGCCTGCCCGGCGCCGATCGATTGCCGTATGTCTTCGCCTATCATGAGATCGTTCGGTCGCCGCCGGCGGGATCCAGCTTCGACGGAACGCGTTGCGATGTCTATTACCGCGGCTCGGTGTCGCCGGATTTCTACGGCTGGGTATTCCCGCACGGCGACACCGTCAGCGTCGGTACGGGTTCCGCGCGCAAGGGATTTTCGCTGCGCGATTCCGTTGGCGGCTTGCGGGTTGCTGCAGGGCTTGGAAACTCCGAGACCATCCGGCGCGAGGGTGCGCCGATCCCGCTGCATCCGTTGCCGCGGTGGGATGATGGTCGCAGCGTCTTGCTGGCCGGCGATGCCGCGGGTGTCGTTGCGCCAGCCTCGGGCGAAGGAATCTATTATGCCATGATCGGCGGGCGGCTGTCGGCGGAGGCAGTCGATCAGTTCCTGGAAACCGGCGACGCAAAGGCGCTTCGCGCCGCGCGAAAGCGTTTCATGCGCATGCACGGCGTCGTGTTCTGGATTCTGGGCGTGATGCAGTGGTATTGGTATTCCAACGACCGCCGTCGCGAACGCTTTGTCAGTATTTGCCGCGACCGCGACGTGCAGAAGCTGACATGGGATGCCTACATGAATAAGGAACTGGTCCGCGCCAAGCCGGTCGCCCATGTCAGGATCTTCTTCAAGAACCTTGCCCATATGGCTGGACTGGCGTCTGCGTAATGGTCCAGCGCGGCAGTTTCTGGAAGCCTGTGCTGATCGCAGCCTCGGTTGCGATCTTCATCGCAGTGCTTGGCGGAACGCTGACAGATACAGGGCCATGGTATCAAGACCTCCGCAAGCCCTCGTGGCAACCGCCGGACTGGCTGTTTGGTCCGGCATGGACAGTGATCTTTGCGCTGGCAACGGCGTCGGCAGTCTATGCCTGGCGCCACGGGGATAGCCGCTCGCAACGCGAATGGGTGATCGCGCTCTTTGCCCTGAACGGATTTCTTAATGTGCTTTGGAGCACGTTGTTCTTCGCGCTGAAACGTCCGGACTGGGCGCTGGCCGAGGTCGTGTTTCTCTGGCTATCGATCCTGCTGCCGATAATCGTGTTTTGGCGTTTTGCCAGGCCCGCGAGCCTTTATTTGCTGCCTTATCTGCTGTGGGTGTCGTTCGCCGCATTCCTCAACCTGACGATCGTTCGTCTCAATGCGCCGTTCTCGTGACGGGAGGCGGTTGCCTGTCGCAGGTAGCCATGTGATCGTGCGGTATGGCTGAACTGTTCGCCAGCGGACGCCTCGTCGATTTCATTCTGGTCGTGGTCGTGCTCGAAGCCTCGGCCCTGTTATTGTATTGGGCCCGCGCCCGGCGGGGCATCGCTCCCCTGGACCTGCTCCCCAATTTATGCGCGGGCGCGTTTCTTCTGCTCGCGCTGCGCGCGACGCTTGGCGGCGGCTGGATGATGGCCAGCCTTTGCCTTTCGGCCGCCGGATTGGCGCATCTGGCCGATGTCTACCGGCGGTGGCGCAGATAACCAGTCGGCCAGTCTCGTGTCCGCAGCTATTTCTTTTCCGAGAATTTGTCGATGTAGGCGATCACGTCCTTGCGCTGCTGTTCGTCCGCGAGTTTGTACGCCATCTTGGTCGAACCGGTCGCCAGATCCGCCTTGCCCTTCTCGGTCAGGAACTTCTTCAGGAAGGCGTTGGGATCCGGCAGATACTGCATGATCAGTTCGTTGTTCCAGACCAGTCCGTTCTCACCCGCTGCCTTGTTGAGCGGGGAATAGGCGAACCCGGGCGCAGTGCCGGATTGTCGGCCGATGATCCCCGTCAGGGCGGGTCCCACCAGATTCTTGGCGTCGGGGCCGATGCGATGGCAGGTCATACACTGCTTGAACACCTGCTCGCCCTTGGTGGCGTCCTGCGCAGACGCCGCGCCGGCTGGAAGGGCTGCGGCTGCCGCCACCAGAGCCAAGACTGTAAGTTTGACCTGCACGTTTTCTCTCCCTGGACCTTGGTTAGTCGATTGTTAAGATACATTGACAGATGAAAAGATCAAACTGTGTTGACATAACTTGACGGTGTTTTGAGAGAAATCAAACGCATCAGCACTGCGATGTGGTAGGTTGTCTATGGTTAACCGGCAATAGCGAGCCGGGTTCCACGATGGTGTAAAGGGTATTTTACAACTAAGGCCTTCAAAACCAACGTGTTTCTTGACTTCGAGGGGAGATTCTGTGCATCCCTAGGAAGGTCAGAAGTTAGTTCACGCCCCGAGTGTCAGGTGGTGTTGGCACGTTCCGTGCTTAGTTTTGATTTGTCGTTGTTTCGACCGCTTTACGAACCGCTTCGTGCAAAATGATCGGCAGATAAAGAGCATGGCCGCATTACCGACCGTACAGCCCGACATCACGCTTCTTCTGGACATGGAAGGCGTGATCCGAGAGGCGACGCTGTCGCCTTCGATGAGCAGCGAGAGCGTCGATGGCTGGCTGGGCCGTCCGTGGGTTGAAGTCGCCGGTGAAATGGGCGGCGACAAGGTCAAGCGCATGGTCGACGATGCCCGCGTCAGCGGGATCTCGGCTTTCCGCCAGATCAACCAGCGCTTTCCGAGCGGTCTCGAAATTCCGATGGAGTACACGACGGTCCTGCTCGGTGGCCGCGCCGGCATGCTGGCGATAGGCAAGAATTTGCAGGCGGTCGCCGAGTTGCAGTCGCGGTTGATCGCGGCGCAGCAGACGATGGAGCGCGACTACTGGAAGCTTCGCGAAATCGAGACGCGTTATCGGCTGGTGTTCGATGCTTCCAACGAAGCCGTCATGATCGTGTCCGCGGCCAACTTGCGGATCGTCGAAGCCAACCGCACCGCCGT